>DNFG01000202.1:0-538 GCA_003487005.1 Bryobacterales bacterium | reverse complement strand
CAGGCGCTGCAGATCATGGCCGACGCCGGCATCACGACCAAGGAAGCGTGCGGTCACTCGGTGCGCAACTGGACGTGCTGCCCGTTCGCCGGCGTCGCGAAGGACGAGCCGTTCGATCCGACGCCGTACGTCGAGGCGCTCGCGCGGTACCTCTTGCGCGGCCCGTACTCGTCGACCCTGCCGCGCAAGCTCAAGCCGTCGCTCGGCGGCTGCTGCGGCACCGACTGCTCGCAGGCGTTCATCAACGACCTCGGCTTCCTCGCCCGCAAGCGCGGCGACGAGATCGGGTTCGCGGTGCTCGCGGGCGGCGGCCTCTCGACCTTGCGGCGCAGCGCGCTCACCGTCGAGGAGTTCGTCCCGGCGAGCGAGCTGCTCGAGGCGGCGGACGCGGTGATCCGCGTGTTCCACCGCATCGGCAACCGCAACAACAAGGCGAAGGCGCGCCTCAAGTGGGCGATCGACAAGATCGGTCCCGAGGCGTTCGTCGCCGAGTACCAGGCCGAGCGCCTGAAGATCAAGGCGGAGGGTGGCGTCCGCC
>DNFG01000432.1 GCA_003487005.1 Bryobacterales bacterium | reverse complement strand
CCGCGCGCCCCCGCCCCCCCGGCCACCCCGCCCCCGCCCCCCCCCCCCCCCCCCCCCCCCCCCCCCCCCCCCCCCCCCCCCGCCGCTCCGGAATCACCACCCCCAACGCCCCCGCCGCGTGCGCCGTCCGGACAATCGCCCCCAGATTGTGAGGATCCTCCACCCCGTCCAACACCACCAAAACCCCCTCTTTGTCCACAAAATCCTTCAAATCCGCGTACTTTTCCGCCGCCCCGAACGCCACCACCCCCTGATGCGGCAGGTTCTTCACCATCCGGTCCAAAGCCGCCCGCGCCTCGAACCGCACCGGAATCCCCCGCTCCCGGCACAAAGCCACAATCTCCTCCACCCGCGGCCCGTGAGCCTCCTTCGCCACATGAACGCGATCCAACACCCGCCCCGCCCGGAGCGCCTCCCGCACAGGATGTATCCCAGCCACCGCCGTCATCACCCTCCCATCCTACCGAACCCACAACCCTCCCCCAGAAGTAATACAAGCACTATTCGGTGCCTGGAACCCAATTCCCCTAATTCAAACAACGACTGGCACCCAATAGCCTCCACCTGCTTTCAACAACTTACGCCCCCAGACCCCGCAGCTCAGACTCCATCCGGCCATAAACCTGTCTTCGCCGACTCGGCCCCAATATCAGGCAATCCACTAGAAACCAATAACTTGCCCTACTACCACCCTCCAGCCCCTCCCAAACCAATTGGGGTCCAGTCGTCATCCCGATCAGGTGCATTGGGTCCCAGGCACCGAATAGGAAATCGAGCGGTCGCATCCCAGAATGGCCGGGGAACTGTGCGCACCCAAGGTCAATGCCTTCGTACGCGTCACCTTCGCTTTGCTTCGAACCACGATTCAAGCACGTCCTCGGATCGGAACCGCTCGACCAACTCATCAGCTGATTCCGGAAGATCGAGTAGCTCTCGGCCATACCCAAATCTGTCCCTGAGATCGGTCATCGCGGTCGCCGGTAGGGCGATCCTCCGCGGCTGCCTGGACCTCATTAGCCAATCGGAAAGTTCGCCAGCTGCAGGGCTCTCGTAATTCGACTCCGCCGAACCCCGCCACCAAGGCCAGGCAGCCCACTCTTTCATTCCACGGAGCAGATAGTCATGTGCCCTACACGGAAGCCAACTGCTGCGACACGATAGGAGCCACAAGAGATAGTCAATGTTTTCGTACGCCCTGACGTTTGGACTCGGGCCGAACAACCCGTTGCCCTGAACAAAACTACAAGCCACTGATTGCGGTTCGTATTCTCCGAATGTGGGATGACGCAAGGCGAATTCCTCGTCGCACGCAGGACTCTGATGGGTTGTCGTCAGTCCCGATCCGAACGTACTCGCATTACGGCGTCGGGCTTCGCACACGCTGATCGACTGCGCATATGCCCTCTGAATCGCCGGCTCGAGTGGACCGGCAAATCCGGGGATGGCAAGCTGAGGTGCAAGTTCAACCAGGACTTCAGGCATGTATTCGGAGACTTCCCGCAGTCCAGGCTGAGTCAAGATGAACTGGACCACTTCTTCAGGAGGTGTAATTTGCGTGATGCGCCGAGTTCTGGCTTCCTCTTGCCATAGATGTTGCATGACGATCCAAGCGAGGTTCTCTCCGCGAACCGATGAGTGCTCGGACATTCGCCAGATTGGAAAGTTCCATCGTTCGTCGTCTTGCCATTTCGACCCTTCTATCACGTCCAGCCACCAGTCGTCACTTATGACTGGTGGCTCGTAGCCATAATCCAGAATCAGATTACGGGCCGTGACCAATGCAGAACCTTCCGGCTGAATGGCTGCCAATAGACGTTTGACAACTTCATCGAGGCCGAGGCTGGAGGGAATCGCAACTATGTCGGCGAGCGAGGGAGAATACTCAGCAACATCGGTCCTCCCAACGTTATGCCAAACCGGCAGCAGGACACGTTGAGAGCCAGAAAGCTGCCGCTGGACGAGCCCGTCCAGCTCCCACTCCGGCCATGATTTTCCGAAGAAGTAAGGGCTGAGTACGACGATCCCGTACCGGGATTTCGATAGCCCAAGATCGATGGATCGTCTCAGGCTCGATCCAACATGCAAAGAGAACTCGTCGTACCAAATGGCGACGCGTCTTAGCTGGAGGGCTTCCGCGAGAGACCTGACAATGTCGTCCTTGTCTTCGCTGGCGTGCGAAATGAAGGCATCATAGAGCACTCTCCATTATAGGTTCGCCTTCAGAATTCGTCATTCCCAACCTGCGCGAGACCATGAGCCGCCAATTCCCGTCGTACGCCGTTCATAATATTCGGTATTCGGTCTATTCGGTGCCTGCAACCCACTTCCCCTCTATTCAAACAACCGCTGGCCCGACGGGGTCAGACACCTCGCTGGCCCGACGGGGTCAGACACCTCGGCTCCTCGCCCGACGGACCAGCAACTAACCTATTATCAACAACTTGGAAGACAACCACCGCATCGAGCCCGCGCACCTGGCCTCCCCCACCTCGCCCACCTGCGCCCGCAACTCTTTGACTCCGCTCGCCTTGCTCCTCAAAACATTCCAGCGCTCCTTTGTTTCATTGCCGCAAAATCAACCGCCTCCAACCCCCGGGTGCCAGTTTCCCCGTCACGCTGCTGTCGTAATCTCGATTTCACCAGCCACGCCGCAACCAATCCCCAGTGCCGGGCACCCAAATCCCACCATCCATTTGGGCAGGCGCTTGGCTCCTCCCCACCACTCAGAGCGTCCGCAAAAACGCCAGCAGCGCCGCCTTCTCCTCCGGCGTCAGCTTCAACCCGAACGGGTGGCCCGGAATGCCACGGCGATCGCCCGCAGGCCCCTTCCAGCCCCCGGGAACATGGTCTGGCTGCACCCGCGCCGGGTCGAACATCTCTTCCAGCGACGCCACCGAACCATCGTGCAGCAGGCGCGTCCGCGTCCACACCCCCCGCAGCGTCGGGATCTTGTAGAAACCAGTCCCTTTGCGCGTGCGCATCGCCAGTTCGGGGTCCGTGCCCACGCTCAGGCGCACGATATCATCGGCGTTGGGGTGATCGGCGGGCGGGTTGTACCCCTGGGCCAGCGTCAGCTTGCCGGAGGTATAGTCCGGCGGAACGTGGCAACTGATGCAGCCCTCTCGCTGAAACACCTTCTGCCCGGCGGCCGACCGCGCGTCCGGCGCCGGATTGGGGTTCTTCGGGGCGTCCAGCGACATCAGGTACATACCGATCGCATACAGCACTTCGTCGGCATACCTTAGCCGGATCTTCCGCTGCGCGGGCGTCAGAATCTGATGGTCGCCGAAGGTCATCGGATCGGCGCCGTTAACGAAGGCGGCATACCGCGCCAGATCCTCCGCCCCGCGCATCCGGTGCGTCCCGCTGGCATCGATGTAGCGGGAGTAGCGGATGCCCCGAAGATCTGGAACCTTCGTCTGCGCCCACGGACTGCCATGAAAGCGGGCGAAAGTGCCAGGATCACCCACAAACAGCGCGCCCGGCGGGTGGGTCATCTTCTCCTTCAGCGCTTCAACCCGCGGGTCCGGGTTCCACGGCACCGTGTACGAACGCCAGAGCGCCACCAGAAAGTTGTCCCCCGGAAAGAACCGGGTGTACGCCAGCGGCACCAGATTCACCCCGGCCGGATTCCGGTCCGTGGCTCCGGCAGGCTCAACCCCGGCGGGTCCGCCAAACGCGACGGTACCCGAGGGCGTGAACTGCACATGGCAAAGAGCACACTCGCGCTCGCCCAGCACGACGCCCTTCTCCGTCACCACCCACCGATTCCCGATGATGCTGCCATCGGGCAGCAAAAACACATCCTTGAACGCCTCAGGATCCCGGGCGCGGGCGATCAGCTTGGGATCGTCCGTCCGGAAAAACACGTTGTCGAGATCTTCGAATGCCCGCTGACCCGCGGCCGCCCAATCGCGCGCCGACCGGATCTTCGACGCGTCCACCAGCGGCTCCGGCCTCTGCTTCTGCAGCCACTCCCAGTAGCCTTTCGGCTCCCGGTTCGGGTGATAAACCGGGTACGTCTTGAGGTTGTCCCCAGGAATGGCATAGTATTCCGCTGCGCTATAGTGCCCCGGCCGGACCCCCAACGCCGCCACCGGCGTGGCCCAATCCTTTAGTGCTTCATCGTCCCAAATCCTCGGAGGATCGGCCGCCGGCAGACAGACGGCAAGTAGCAGCAACATCAATGTGACCAGGCGCATTTTAGGAAGTATAGTCGCCATGGGTGGCAGTTGTGCCATCTTTCGCCTCCCTCACTCTCCACCCCCCCAAGGCGCTGCCATGGGCATTAGGTGACTGGACCCCAATCCCTCTAATTCAAGCAACGACTGACCCCCAACAGCCTCCACCTGCTTTCAACAACCTCCGCGCCCATCCATCGATCCCGCCATAACCATCAATCGCCCTAACCATCTGGGAATCAATCATTGGTTCTACAAGGCGTGCCTCGTCCCCACCCCGAATTGGGCGCCAGTCCTCAACTCCATTCGTTGCTTTGTGCCAGCCTCGGCGTGCTACGCTATTAGCGTAGATCATTCCTGTGAGACTCGCTCTCATGACCGTTGTTGAGACACCCACCTTCCTGCGGGAGGCGGCCTCATCCCTGTCCGATCACGAGAGATCTGAGTTGATCTCCTTCCTTGCCGCTAATCCGGACGCGGGTGACTTGATGGCCGGTACCGGCGGTCTCCTAAAGTTGCGTTGGGGGGCGCTCGGAAAGGGCAAGCGCGGTGGAGTTCGGGTCGTGTACTACTATCATTCGGAGACTCTGCCCTTGTTCCTGCTTAATGTTTTGGCCAAGAACGAGAAGGCGAATCTCACGAACGCCGAGCGCAATGAACTGCGACAATTGCTGCCGCTGCTCGTTGCCGGATATCGAAGAAAGGTTTCGCGATGAAGAAGACCGCTTCTCTGACCACGCCCCAGACCCGCGGTGCAAGCCGCATCATCTCCAGCCTCAAGGAGGCCGTCGATTGGGCCGAAGGCAAGAAGTCCGGCGCCCGGGTCACCCAGGTGGAAGTCCCCGACATCAATGTTCGCGAACTCCGCCGCCGCCTCGGGCTCAGCCAGTCCGCTTTCGCCGCGAAGTATGGCTTTGCGCCTGCCACCCTCCGCAATTGGGAGCAAGGGCGCACCCGCCCCGACGGTCCCGCCCGCGTCCTGCTCGCCGTCATCGACCGCCACCCCGAAGCCGTCGAGGACGCCCTTCGAAAGGCTTCCTAGGCTGACACTCCCCACGAACGAACAGCGCTCCGAATTCCCTCCTCCCAAGGCGCTACCATGAAAGCGAAAGCCGAATCCCCCCGGCCCCAAACATTTCCACCACGAAATGGTTGACCCGGATCGAGGCATCCTTTACCATGGCAGGCAGACGCGTAGATCCCATGGCCACCGCAACGGCGCCGGCCCACACTCCGGCACCCGAAATCCCGAATCGTCTCTACTTCCGCATCGGCGACGTCAGCCGTCTCACCGGCATCAAACAGCACGTCCTCCGCTTCTGGGAGTCGGAATTCCCCTCGCTCCACCCCAAAAAGTCCGGTACCAACCAGCGCCTCTACCGCCGCAAGGACGTTGAACTCGTCCTCGAAATCAAACACCTCCTCTACGAAAAGCGCTTCACCATCGAAGGCGCACGCTCCTTCCTCCAGAACAAACGCCAGAACGGGCCCAAACCCGCCCCCGTCCAAAAACCCGCCCGCCAGACCACCCTCTTCGCCGCCGCCTCCCCCGACGCCACCCGCCTCTCGGAAATCCGCGCCGAACTCAAATCCCTCCTCGCCCTCCTCTCCTGACCGCTGGGAATTCATTGTCTATTGTACAAGTACAATAGACAATTGCCGCGACGCTCCCATCTGCTGGCAAGCCGGTATATAGTAATGGCATGCCGCGCCCCCTGTCTCCCCTCTGGTCTCGCCGCGAACTCCTTGCAGTGCCAGCACTTGCGGCCTGCACCCCCGCCCCCCGAAAGCCCCTCAATCTCCTCTTCGCCATCTCCGACGACCAGTCCTGGCTCCATACCTCCGCCGCCGGCGATCGTGGCGTAAAAACCCCTTCTTTTGATCGAGTTGCACGCGCCGGCGTGCGCTTCACCCAGGCCATCTGCTCCTCCCCCGGCTGCGCTCCCTCCCGCGCCGCCATCCTCACCGGACGCCACCCCTGGCAACTCGAGGAAGCCGGCACCCACGCCAGCCTATTCCCAAGAAAACACGTCGTTTATCCCGATCTGCTGGCCCAGGCCGGCTACCACGTCGGCCTCACCGGCAAAGGCGCCGGACCCGCCAACTTCGAGGCCAGCGGATGGCCCGGAAACCCCGCCGGAAAGGGCTACAACCAGCGCAAAACCGAGACCCCGCAAGGCATCAACAACAACGATTACGCCAGTAATTTCAACGACTTCCTCGACCAGCGCCCCCAGGGCCAGCCCTTCGCCTTCTGGTTCGGCTGCCATGAACCCCACCGCGCTTACATGAAGGGAATCGGCCTCAAATCCGGCAAACGCCTCGAAGACGCCCACGTCCCCCCGTTCTATCCCGACACCCCCGAGATCCGAAGCGACATCCTCGATTATTACGCCGAAATCGAGCACTTTGATGCACACTTAGGGCGCATTCTGGACCGCCTCGCGCAGGCTGGAGAACTCGAAAACACCCTCGTCGTCGTCACCGCCGACAACGGCATGCCCTTTCCCCGCGCCAAAGCCACCATGTTCGAATATGGCATCCACCTCCCCCTCGCCATCGCCTGCCCCATCCGTTTTCGCGGCAACCGCATCGTGGAAGACCTCGTCAGCTTCACCGATTTCGCGCCCACATTCCTGGACGCCGCCGGCTTGACACCGCCCGCCAACATGGTGGGCCGCAGCCTGCTTCCCCTTTTGGAATCAAACAGATCCGGCATCATCGACCGCGCCCGGACCCACGTTCTCTCCGGTCGCGAGCGCCACTCCCACTCCCGCTACGACAACCTCGGCTACCCGGCGCGCGCCATCCGGACCCACGATTACCTCTACATCCGCAACTTCGCCCCGGGCCGCTGGCCCGCCGGCGACCCGCCCGAATACCACGACATCGACGCCGCCCCCACCAAAACCGAACTGATGGAGCGTGAAAGGGCCGACCCCAACGACAAATGGGCCGCTCTGACCTTCGCCAAACTGCCCGAGGAACAGCTTTTTGACATCCGCAAAGACCCCGGATGCCTCACAAACCTCGCGCAATCATCCGCTTTGAAGGCAGTGAAAGCCCAACTTCGCAGCCGTTTGGACGCCGAACTGACCGCCCAGCAGGACCCCCGGATGCTCGGCCGCGGCGACATCTGGGAAAGCTACCCCCGCCATTCCCCGATGCGCCCCGAACTTGGCGGCTTCGCCGAGCGCGGCGCGTACAACCCGCGCTATCAATAGCCCCGGTTCACTCCTGACGCAGCGTCTGGAGAGGCTGCAGACGCGAAGCCCGGAGCGCGGGAAGTCCGGCGGCAAAGAGGGAGGCGGCGAGCAGGACTCCCAGGGTCAAGGCGAACGAGAGCGGCTCCAGCGGCTTCATTTCGTAGAGTTCCTTCTCGACGTACTTCGCCCCCAGCCAGACGAGCGGGACGCCAGTCGCCATTCCGGCGGCAGCCAGGAGCAAGCCTTCCCGGAGGACCATGACAAGAACGTCATTCGGCAAGGCGCCCAGTGCGAGCCGGACACCGATCTCCTGGCTTCGCCGCGACATGTTGTAAGCCATGACGCCATACAGGCCCACGACTGTCAGCAGCAGCGCCAGAATGCCGAAGCCGCCGCATAATGTGGCAAACATCCGTTCGCGCTGGAGTATTTTCGCGATCTGCTCCTCCATGGTGATGACCTCCACCAGAGGCAGGCCGCGATCCATCCGGGCGACGGCCTCGTGGATGGCGGGCAGGACCTGAGCGGGCGGGCGCGTTGTGCGCAGCACCACCGTGGCGTGGGATGACTTCGAGTCGAGCGGTACCCAGACCGTGAAGGGCCGCTCCTTCAATGAGCTGACGGCAATGGCCGGAGCGATACCAACAATGATTCTCTGGCCGGACAGGGTGCGGTTGGGGCCGTCGCGGAATTCGAGTGTCCGGCCGAGCAACCCGCCGCCGCCGAACTGGCGGGCCAGATCTTCACTGATCACCGCCACTTTGGCGTCGTTGGCGATATCGAGCATGGAGATGTTGCGTCCGGCGACCATCCGGGGGGTGTAGATCTGGAGGTATGTTGGAGTGACGCCGTTGATGAAGGACTGGTGGTCTTCGGTTTCTCCGGCAAGTCCGGACTGCATCCACCAGCCGCCGAGATCCATTGGTTTTGTGCCGGCGAGCCCCACGTGAGACACCCCGGCCACCTCGGCGAGCCGCCTCTCCAGGGTCTGGTAGAAGGGAGGCAACTGCTCCCCGGTGTAGCCCGACGTGCCGGGCCGGATGCCGAACATCACGAGGTTGCGCCGGTCGAAGCCGGGGTCTGTCGTCTCGATCGACTTGAGATTTCTGGTGAAGACGATCGCGGTCATCACGAGAACCACCGACATGGCGACCTGGGCCAGCAGCAGCAGGCGGCCGGCGTTCCATTTGCGCCGGGCGGCGTGACCAATGCTGCCAGGGCCTTCCTTGAGCCAGGACGCGGCGCCCAGGCGTGTGCCGCGCCACGCCGGGAAGAGTCCGAACAGGAGCAATGCGGCGCCGGTTGTGATTCCCGCCACCGCCAACAGGCGGATGTCCAGTGTCACAGTGACGGGAAGCGCTCCCCGCTCGGCGATGAATTCGCCAAGCATCCCTGCTGTAATGTAGGCCACAACCACGCTGGAGGCTCCGCCAGCGAGTGCGAGCAGGGTGCTTTCGGTCAGCAACTGCCGGATCAGGCGCATCCGGCTGCAGCCAAGCGAGATCCGCATCGCGAACTCCCGCCGGCGCGCCGTGGCGCGGGCCAGCAGCAGATTCGCGATGTTCACGCAGGCGATGACCAGAAGCAGGCCCACCAGCCCGCCGAGGACGAGCAGCGGGTTGCGGAACTCCCGGCGGAGGGATCCGAGGCCGCTGCTGCCATCTTCGAGCCGGATGCGAGGCTCCTTCGCGGCGTAGGTCATCCGCGCGGACCAGGACGAAACGAAGATCGCCTGCATCACCGGCCGCACCTGCTCCGCGGTCTCGCCGGACGCCAACCGGGCCAGCAATGAGAAGCCCCAGAAGCGGGCATTGGTCAAGCTGTCGTTTCCGGGGTCGAGAATGCGCATGCCTGGGGCCATTGCGACGTAGATTTCGGTATTGTCTCCGGGCAGGAGGCCGAAAAAGGATGGGTCAAGCACACCGCCGACGACACAGGTCTGGCCGTTGATGGCAAGCGGACGGCCAATGGCTTCCTCGCGCCCGCCCAGCGTCCGGGTCCAGAAGCGGTGGGACACCACGATGGAGACGGGGCCGCCCGCGGCTTCGTCATTGTCGTGGAGCAGCCGCCCCAGCCGGGGGCTGGTCCCCAATGTGGAGAAGAAGTTGCCCGCCACGGCGCGCACTTGCGCCACATTGGGACGCCCATCGTAACTGATGCTGGCCTGCTGCGGGATCGTGTAGGCGGTCAGCGAGGCGCGCCCGGTCAACCCGTCGCGCATCTTCTCGAACGAGGGGAAAGAGAAGAAGTCGGCCAACATGCCGCCGTCTTCGCGGCGCGCACTGCCGCGCCCTCCGCCCGCCACTTCGCGCGGATACTCGGGCGCCCACCAATTGACGAGCACGAGTTGCCGCGGCTCGGGCACCGGCAAATCGCGCCAGAGCACGGCGTCCATCAAGGAGACTATGGCAGTATTGGCTCCGATGCCCAGCGCAAGCGACAGGATCGCCGCGGTGGTCACCACGGGGGACTTGCGCATGATGCGCAGGCCGAAGGTGGCGTCCTGCCGGAGGCCGCTCAGCCACGCCCAGCGGCTTTCGTCGCGGCATTGCTCTTTTACCAGGTCGCTATGTCCGAACGCGCGGTGCGCCAGCCGCCTGGCCTCTTCTTGCGAGTGGCCCTGACGTGCAAATTCGGCGGTGAGGTGGTGCAGATGGTGTTGGATCTCCCGGTCGAGATCCGACTCTTCGCGGGTCCATGGAAATCGCATGGCGAGGCTCCGCTACGATTCGAGCACCAGTTCGATCGCGCTGGAGTAGCGGCGCCACTGCTCCATCTCGTCGCGAAGCCGAGTCTGCCCCGCTTCGGTGAGCGAGTAGTACTTCGCCATGGGACCGTTGCCCGACTCGCGCCATTCCGCCTGGATCAAGCCCTTTCGCTCCAGGCGGTGTAGTGCGGGATAGAGAGACCCCTGCTGCACCTGGAGCATTTCCCGGGATGTGACCAGGATTCGCTGAGCGATTCCGTAGCCGTGGATCGGGCCCTGCGCGACGGTCTTCAGAACGAGGAGGTCGAGCGTGCCCTGGACGAGATCGGTCTTTTTTGCCTGCATACCTTGTCTGTCTATCTACTATGATATTCGATGTAAGTAGGGTGTCAAGGTAGCTTGAAGTAAACAGTTCTGACTCGGAATTGCCGCCGCATGATGGTGCGAGGGGAGGCCGGCATCCAGTGGCCCCCGGGAGACCGGTGGTTCTGAGACTCCGCTTATCGTGTCAACTCCGGTCGAAAATTCCCCAAAGTTCCGGTCCGAAGTTCCCCGCCCCCGATTGGTTCCGTGGCCGAATTGGTGCCTGGGACCCAATAGCTCAAGCGGAGCCTGCTCCGGCACCCAATAGCTCGACGGCGGCGGCCCGGGCGGACTTCAGCCGCTGCGGCTGGGATCCGGGCTGGCGCCCGCGCTTGCCCGGCCTGAGAGCCTTGCCGCTCAACCGCTCCAGCTTCTCGATAAACTGTTCATTTGCCAGGGGATAGCCCCGCAGTGAAGAGTAGCGGAACCGGCGGATCCACGCCTCCTGATGGATGCTCTTCTCGAGAACCACTCTCCACTCCTCTGGCTGGTAGAACTCATTCCATTCCTCAAGATCCAGGACCGATGGACCGATCCCGCCGAGATGGGCACTTGCACTCGACCATTCCCAATCCCCGGCCTGTGAGGTCAACCCGGCCCGGACGGGATTCTTCTCGATGTACGCCATCGCCTGGTAGTTGTGCTGATGGTCCATCACGCACGAGTAGAATCGTTCCTGCCAGAGGTGGCCGCTGCACTGCCTCGCGTGATTTGAACTTCTCGCGAACTGCGAGTGCAGTTCCCGGAAAAGCCGTGTCAACGAGTCGGAACGAGAGGGAACACAGATCGCGTGTATGTGATTGGGCATCAGCCTGTGAGTACGGGAGGACTTC
>DNFG01000123.1:469-9571 GCA_003487005.1 Bryobacterales bacterium | reverse complement strand
GCTCGCGGGAGAGGTATTGGGGAATCCAGAACATGTAGAAGTAGAAGACGGGGTCAAAGAAGAAGCGCGCGAGCATGAAACGCCGCACTTCCGGGCGCGCGAGGAGCGATTTGAAGGAGGCGCCGCGATGCGCAGGCGGTGAGGAGGCGGCGGGCGGCAGTCCGCGGAAAGCGAGTTGCCAGGCGGCGAGCCAGAGCAGTCCCAAAGCGGCAGTGGCGGCGAAGGCGCCACGCCAGCCGAACAGGCCGGCCCACCAGACGGTGAGGGGCGGCGCCAGCACGGCGCCGAAGGCCGACCCGCCATTGGCGAAACCGACAGCGAGCGCGCGCTGGCGGGGCGGCATCCACTCGACGGCGCCCTTGGTCGCGGCGGGGAAGCAGGGGCCTTCGCCAACGCCGAGGAAGAAGCGGGAAATGCCGAGCAGCCAGGGGCCTCTGGCCAGTGCGTGCGCGGCGCTGGCCAGCGACCATACGCCCACCGACAAGGCGAGGCCCAACCGAGTGCCGAGTGCGTCCATCAGCCGCCCACCGAGTGCGAACATCACGGTGTAGCTGAGGACGAAGGCGAACACGACGCGCGAGTACACGGTGTTCGACAACCCGAATTCGCGCATCAGTTCGGGTGCGAGGACACTGAGCACCTGGCGGTCGAGAAAGCTCAGCGCGGTGGCGAAGAACAGCAGGGTGCACAGGATCCAGGCGCGGTGGGGAGCGATTGTGGCAGACGCGAAACCGCCGGAGCGAGCAGTCACGGGGTCCTCCCCGGCATCGAAGGAGGCCGCGGATTCGACCGAGGCGGATTGAGACTGGTTGAACGCATTGGTGGATCGCACGCGGGCCTGCAGCCGGAGCGGCGGAGCCTTGCTGAGCACGATATCCCAAGTGAGGATTCCGGGTCCACGGCCCCGGGCGGGGGTCTGGCGGCCGAAGGGAAGGATCCGCCCCTGTACACCCGCGGGGGCCGCTCCGGCAGGGGAGAGGAGCGAATTCGAGGGCGGCCATGCTGCTACGATTGCTTGTAACAGCATGCAGCAGAAGAGTGGTTGTACCCTCGCCCCCCTGATCAACCAGGCCAGTCAGGGCAGGAAGACCAACACCGATCAGCTCTTCGAGTTACTGTACCCGGAGCTGAGGCGAATGGCGCTTGCCCGGATGAGGCGGGAGCGAAGCGGGCACTCATGGCATCCGACGCTGCTGGTCAACGAGCTGTATCTCGAGTTGCTGAAGAACCGCGCGTTCGACAACAGCGAACCGGACGCCGACCAGCGTCAGGCCTTCCTGGGGTTGGCTGGTTTTCTGATGAAGCGCCTGTTGATATTGCACAGCCGGCCGCTCCGGCAGCGTGTGCAGCACCAGGAACTGGAGGTCCTCGACGGCTCCGCCATCGCGAGCGCGGATCCGGAGAGCGCGCTGTATGTGGAAGGTCTGCTGGAACGGCTGGAGGCGGTGGATCCGCGCCTGCGAACGGTAGTGGAGATGCGCGTCTTTCAGGGAACCACCAGCGACGAGATTGCGGCGCAACTTGGCTGTTCCACGCGGACCGCCGGCACGCTGTGGTCGTTCGCCCGTCAATGGCTGGCGACGGAACTGGAGAGCGAGAAATAGGGCATGACCACGCCGGAGTGGTCCCTGGCACTGGCAATCCTTGAAGCCGCGTGCGAACTGCCGCCCGCGGGGAGGCGGGCCTGGGTGGAGGCTTGCGACGCGCCCGAGCACGTCCGGCTTCAGGTCTTGCGGATGCTGGAAGGGGAGGAACTCGATCCCGTGGGCCCCGAGGCGGGGCAGCACTACGGCCGTTATGAACTGCTGGAGCCTCTTGGGCAGGGCGGGATGGGGGTCGTCTGGTCCGCCCGGGACAGCGAGTTGGGCCGTCTGGTGGCGATGAAGTTCGTGGCCGCGAGGGCTGGCGCGGTTCAGGGCATGGAACGGCTGGTCTATGAAGCGCAAGCTGCTTCGGCGCTGAATCATCCGAATCTGGTGACGGTCCACGAAATCCTGAAGACGGAAGCGGGAGTGGCGCTGGTCGCCGAACTGATCGAGGGCAAGTCGTTGCGGGTCTGGTGCGGGCGGCCGCAGGAGACCCGCCAGATTGCCGGGTGGGGCGCGCAGATCGCGCGGGGTCTGGCGGCTGCGCATGCCCGAGGCATCCTGCATGGGGACATCAAGCCGGAGAACGTGATGGTGCGGCCGGATGGCTACGTCAAGGTGCTGGACTTCGGCCTGGCCCGGAAGGAAGGTCTGGACACGACGGAC
Organism: Bryobacterales bacterium; assembly: GCA_003487005.1. Taxonomy (GTDB): domain Bacteria; phylum Acidobacteriota; class Terriglobia; order Bryobacterales; family Bryobacteraceae; genus PNKE01. The sequence goes on along the minus strand of DNFG01000123.1, from coordinate 7,319 downwards.
TGGGACGCCCTTGGGCTGGGTTCGCTCGGGTACATGTCTCCGGAGCAGACGACCGGCCAGCGGCTGACTCCCGCTTCGGACGTGTTTTCTCTCGGCGTGGTGCTGCTCGAACTCGCCGCGGGGAAGCACCCGTTTCTCGAATCGAGCGTGTCGGAGACGACCCGCGCCATCAACGAACGCGAGGTGCTGTTGCCGGAGAGTCCGCGGGTAGCCGGTCGCGGCTTGCGCCGGCTGCTCAAGGCGATGCTGGAGAAGGATCCGGCGCGGCGTCCGTCCGCCGCCGAGGCGGCCGCGCGCCTGGAGGTACTCGCCGCCGGCAGGACCGGCTGGAAGAGGGGGCGGATCGTCTGGGCGGCCGTGGCGGGGGTGGTGCTGGCCGGAATTGGCTGGTACTGGAACCGCGAGCGCCCGCAGCCGCCATTGCCGGCACCGGTTTCCGTCACCAGCTACACCGGTGTGGAATCGCAGCCAGCGCTCTCGCCGGATGGGGCGCGGGTGGCCTTTGTTTGGACGGGCCTGGACGATGCGGAGCAGGCGATCTATGTAAAGAGCGTGGAGGGCGAGGACACGCGGAAGCTGACATCGGACCCCCGCGAACACTCGACGCCGGCATGGTCGCCCGACGGCCGGTGGATCGCATACGTGCGCCGCGCGAGCAGTGGCGGTGATGCCGATGTATTGATGCGCCCGGCCGGAGGGGGCGAGGAGCGCCTGGTGGGGCATGTCGTGGATCATCAGGGGTACCGCGGCCTGGCCTGGTGGCCGGATTCGCAGTCGCTGGTCACGCGCGATGCCGGGCCGGAGGGCCGGCCCCTGGTCCGCCTCTTCCTCACGGGACAAAAGCAGATTCTGACCGCCGCCCGGGACGCCCAGGATTCGCGGCCCGCCATCTCCCCCGATGGCCGGACGCTCGCCTTCGTCCGCGCGCTCGGCGGCGTGGCTTCGCTGTGCCGGATGCCATTGCAGGGCGGGCGGGAAAGCTGCCAGCCCGCGGACCACTCGATCAATTCTCTCGCCTGGTATGCTGATTCCCGGTCACTGCTGCTGAGCGATTCGCGGGGCTTGTTCCGGCTTGCGCCGGACGAACGATTGCAGCCGCTGTTCGAGGGTCCGGTGAACGAACTGGCGGTCAGCGGCACGCGCGCGGTCTTCGGACGCAGCCTTCGCGACCTCAATGTCTGGCGCCTCGACACCAGCACGGGCGCGGCCACCAAATTGATCGCGTCCAGTGAAGAGGACAGCGAGCCCGAGTTCTCCCCCGACGGGCATTCGATCCTGTTCCGCTCGAATCGCACGGGGTTCCATGAACTCTTCCTCTGCGACCGGAACGGCCGGCATCCGAGGCAGTTAACGCATCTGAAGGCCCACAGCGGGAGCGCCCGCTGGTCGCCGGATGGCCGGTGGATCGCATTCGATTCGGACCACCGCGCCGAGGGGCACCCGGGCGACCGGCCCCAGTTCAACAATATCTATGTCGTGCCCGCCGCCGGGGGCACGCCGCGCAGGTTGACGGACAACACGGTCGAACGCCTGGTGCCCGGATGGTCGTCCGACAGCCGCTGGATCTACTTCACGCAGGAACCGGGCAGCCGCCGCGAGACCTGGAAGATCCCCGTCGAAGGCGGCGATGCGGTTCTCGTCGCCGGCGAGGAGATGTTCGAGCCCGTGGAAGGCGATGAAGGCCGGTCGATCTACTTCACCCGCCCGCGGGACCGCGCCCCCGGCATCTGGCGCAGAGCCGTCGCCGGCGGACCCGCCGTACGCGTCGCCGGCACCCAGAACCTCGTCTACCGCTGGTGGGCTCTCCAGGGCGGCGGTCTTTTCTTCCTCCGCTCCGATCCTGAACCCGGCTTCGTCCGGCTTCAACTCAACGGCGGCTCTTCCCGGAAACTGGCCGCGCCGCCGAAGAGCATCTTCAATGGGCCCCGCAACATGGCTGTCTCTCCGGACAGCGGGACCATCCTGTACACCCACCTCGATCTCACCCTCGGCGACCTTTTTCGACTCGACCTGAACCCCTAGCCGCCAATCGCGCAAAAAAAGTTTCGTTTTCGCTTCCGAGTTCGCACCCCTGCTCTCACTTCTGTCAGAAGAAGCTGGGATCGGCCAGGAACCTGGCCAGGATGCCGCGACTCGCCGCCGCCGGGTGGCGGGTCTCCCTTGGAGGAAACGGATGCAACTCTCTTTCTGGAAACCGGTCGCGAAGACCTTGCTGGCGGCGGCCCTCGCCGTGGGCAGTCAAGCGGCGACACTCACGTTCAGCTCACCTTCGCCCGTCAGCGCCGGGCAATCGCTGAGCGTGACCGTGGGCGTCGAACTGCAGGCCGGCGAGAGCCTGACCGCGTATCAGATGGACATCCTGTTCCCATCGTTCCTGGAGGCCGAGAGCGTCGAGGAACTCGGCTATTTCGCCGCCAACGGCATATTCTTTTCTCCTGGATTCATAGACAATCACCTGCTCACCGTCTCCTTCATCGCCAGCGCCCTTTCCGGCCTGGACGAGATGGTCACCACCGGGCCGCTGTTCCGGGTCAATTTCAGCGCGCTGGGCCCCGGTAGTGGGACTGTGACCGCGGATCCGCTCAGCGTGGTTCTGCTCGATGCCCAGTTCCTGGATCTGGCCTTCGATATTCAGTCAGGAAACGTCGAGGTGGCGGAAGCGGGCGCGCCCGTCCCCGAGCCGTCCACGCTGCTTCTGGTTTTCACCGCATTCGGCCTGCTGGCCCTGAAACGCCGCTAAACGAGGACTCCCCATGACGCTCACGAAAATCACCTGGTACCGCTCTCCCCTCGCGATCCTGTTGTGTGTGCTGCTGGCCGGACATCTCCCGGTGGTTCCGGAACTCCGGACGGTGCCCCAGGCCTCGGCCCAGGGGCTGTGTCTGCCCACGAACCCGCCGATCGGCCAGAGCGCCATTCTGCAGTACTGCTCCGCCGATCAGAACCTCGAACGGCTGGCTGTCCAGGACTGGCTGGCGCGGAACGAGATTCCGGCGCAGGAGGCGTCGTGGATCTACCAGTATGGGCGCCTCGCGCTGCGCAGCCAGATCCGCGCCCACATGTTCACGACTCTGATCGCGATCATCACGAAGCCGAAGTCCGACCGGAACGCCGAGGAAGCGGCCATCTATGACTGGTTCCAGAACCTGGTCTGGGCGCGGGAGAAATCGCTCTATGAGGCGGCGATTGCCGACCGCAACCGGTGGCAGGCCGACAAGTGCCGCTGGAGGCCCGATGCGCAGGTGGCTGAGGCCCACGGCCTTTCCTACGACGGCTCGGTCTATTGCGGGGTGAGCGGAGATCTGTCGGTGCTGTTCAGTATCGCCCCCCCGATGCCGTCCCGCGACTACTTCCTCGGCGCGGCGTTGAAGAACACCTACGGACAGAGAGTGGGCAACACCACGGGGGGGACGAAGGCCCTCGAGGAGATGGGCCACGACCTCGAATCCAGCGCCGCACTCGCCGTCGCGAGCGCCGTCGCCCTGGCCGGTTTTTACGCCAGCACCATCGGCGGTTATCTTCTGGCGGGCGGAGGGATGTACGCCGGCAAGACCCTCATCGTCGCCGGGCTCAAGGGCGCCGCGATCTCGGGGCCGATTGCGATCGTCGCGGTCGCCATCATCATCGGGGCCATCGCGACCTATCAGGTGGCGATGAACGAGGAAAACCTCAAACGCCTCGCCGCCCTGGACGCCGATCTGCAGCGCCTCCAGTCCAACAAGCCCGATCTCGAGGGTTTCGCCCGCAATAACGTCGGGCTCTACAAGCTCATGCTGGTCTACACCGAGGCCACTCTGCCCGACTTCCCGTCCTCCAACCCGCTCCCCACCGGCAGCGGGCGTCCGTTTGTCATCACCCCCGAGGGGGGCGCGCCGCAAACCCACGCCACCTTCACTTATAGCGACTGGTTTGGCGTCAGATTCACCGCGAAGGCCGTCGGCGGGTGGCTCACCCACAACGGAGTGGCCCCCGGCGGCCACTCCGTCACCGAACTCTCGCCCGCCTTCCGCTTCCGCGACTGGAGCGGCAAAAGATACACCGCGTCCCGTGTCGCCTTCCGCTTCATCGTCGCCAAGAACGAAGCCGCCGACACCGACCGCGTCTGCGAATCCGGGTCCAACGGTCTCCCTCTGGCGGCCGACCTCTCCGCCTGCTCGGCGTACTCCACCACCGCACTTAAACTCAAGGACGGGGACGGCAACAACATCACCCTCGCCGTCGCAGGCACGCCCGAGTTCACCAGCACCTCCTCGGGAACCTTCGCCGCCGGGTCGGCTTCCAGTTTCGAGATCACCGCCATTGGTCAGCCTGCGCCCTCCATCAGCCTCCTGTCCCCATTGCCGGCCGGTTTCAGCTTTCAGGGTTCAGACGTCCTGGGCGCCGGCCGGGCGCGCGTCTCGTACAGTGGCTCCGGCACCCCCGCCGGAGTCTATCCGCTGATATTGAGCGCCTCCAATGGGCTGGAAGGCGCGCAGCAGAACTTCACCGCCACGCTCAGCACGCCTGTCCAGATCCTGACACCGACCGACGTCACTTTCATGGCGGGCGTCCCGTTCACCCACACGGTCACCGTGGCGGGATCTCCGCGTCCGGCGCTGAACTGCATAGCGGGCAACCTGTCGAGCTCCGGCCAGGTCACCTTCTCGGACAATGGCGACGGTACGATCACCTTCCGGGGCACGCTGTCCGGACGCCCACTCGACGGCTCGCTCCACTTCCCGCCCTCCTGCACGCTCACCGCCAGCAATGGCATCACGTCGGATTCGAAAAGCGCGGTTTTCCGGGATTCTCCTTCGCCGGCCGCCTCGATCACGTCCCCCACCACCGCCCTGTTCGCCAGTCGCAGCACGGCGGGCACTCCCACGGGCGTCAATGAACTCCCCATCTCCACCACCGGCGCCATCACGCCGGTCAGCTTCATCTTCCCCTGCGGCGACAAGCCTTCCTGGCTCAACGTCACCCGCACCGGCCCGGATTCCGGCCTGCTCACCGGCAATCCGCCCACCCAACCGGCCACGTACAACTTCACCCTCCAGGCCTACGCCGCCGGATCGCTTCCCCCCACGCCTCAATGCAGCTCCCCGAACTACTCCATCCAGGCTCGCGTCCGCCCTGTGTTTCCCGACCCGCTCCATGCGATCCTCAGCACAGACTTTGAGATGTCGTTCCTCGGGACGGGAACCCTGCCCGGCATCACCACCAGCCTCGCCGGCGAACTGCCGCCCAATGTCACCTTCCAGCCCGGTTCGTTCGGCAACTTCGGACTCAGCGGCCAGCCGCCCGTGGGTTCTGGCGGCGAATACAGGCCTCTTCTGACGATGACGAGTCCGATCGAGACCATGACCCGGGAGATGCGATTGGTCGTCCTGGAGCGCCCCCGGGTGACGTCTCCCGACATGGCCATCTTCCCCCTCGGTCTCAACACCAGGTTCCAGGTGACGGCCTCCGGATTCCCGCGGGCGAGCGTCGAGGGGATTCCCGGCCTCACTTCGAAGGCGATGCGCTTCTCTCTCAGCGGAACTCTGCCCGCGGGCCTGACCTTCCGCGATACCGACGGCATTGGAGCCGGTCTGCCGGTCGGAACCGGCGTGATCTCCGGAATCCCCCAGCCCGGCACGACCGGCGCCTATCCGCTCACCATCACCGTGGACAACGGTGTGGCTCCCGCGGCCACCCAGGTCTTCACCCTGCTGGTGACCCGCGCCGGCGATGTCAACAATGACACCCGCATCGATTGCGTGGACGTTTCGCTCGTGCGCGCCGCATTCGGCGCCTGGCGAGGCACTCCGCGCTATGATGTCCGCGCCGACATCAACTCCGACGGCGTCATCGACGTCCGGGACGTGAGCCTGGTCTCGTCCCGCCTCCCCGCCGGGACGCGGTGCCAGTAAACGCCGGGGGGGGGGCGCTGACTCGAGGTGAAACCGGGCTTCCCTCCCCCGGGCGGCCACGCCCCGGTGAACCGGCGCGCCCATTTGGGTGCCGCCTCCTGAGCGGGCGCCGTTCGCCGCCCGCCTACTCCACTTCCAGCGCCGCCACCGTCCCGATCACTTCGATATCCACCCCCCAACCCTCCTCCACGCGGTATGGCTCCAACTCCCGCACCTCTCCGCCCGGCAAATGCAGCCGCGCTTTCCGGAACCGCTCCGGCAGCCAAACGGTGATCGATTCCGCCTGGTAATCCGTGTAGTTCACCAGATACAGCACACGCCGCCCGCCCCCGGCCTCCCCCAACAGCCGCGACAACATCCCTGGCGCATTGAAGACCCGCGCCCCCAGATTGCTGCGCCCGATCGTTGCCGTCACCCGCTTCCAGACGCCATCCAGCCGGTCATGATCCTCTTTGGACAGCCGTTCGAGCGACAACTGGTAGTCCGCCATCGCCGGAAACCGGAACCCCTCCGGCGGCGCGATCACCACGTTCCCTGCCGCCTCGTACTCCGCCAGCACCCCCCGCGCCCCCTCCGGGACCGACCCCGGCTCAATGTTCACCAGCACGCGCGTTCCCGCCAGCCGTTCCTGCGACAGATGCCGGGTCGCCACCGGCCGCGCCGGCGTGTGCCGCGCCCCGATCATGTCCAACAGCCCCCCCGAAATCAGCGCCCCCGACTCTGCGTCCTGCAAAACCGCCAGCGCCCCGGCCGGCGGCAGGTCCGCCCATTCCCGATGTTCCTCGAAGAACCGCACATGCGCCATCAACCGCCGCCAGTCCGCCACCCCCCTCGCTTCCCGGGCCAACAGCCGCTTCGAGAAATCCGGGTCCAGCGACACCACCCACCGCCCGCCCGCGACCGCCGCGTCCGCCGCCGCCATCACGTAGCGCTCCACCCGCAGTTTGCCAATGACATCC
>DNFG01000123.1:0-163 GCA_003487005.1 Bryobacterales bacterium | reverse complement strand
CCGGGGGCCGGTTCGCCATCCACACCGCCGCCCCTGACGCCGCGCGGACAAATCGCAAGAACCCGCTATTTGTATTGACCCACGGCCCCCCGGTCGGACCCGCCGAGGCCGCCCCCTCCGCCTCCACACGAATGCCCGGCCACGCCCCTTGCGTCGTCCCGAT
>DNFG01000279.1:1675-14277 GCA_003487005.1 Bryobacterales bacterium | reverse complement strand
CTCTTTCCCTGCGCGACGCTCTTCCGATCTCACCGGGCAGCGGCGGCGAGGGCGGCGATGCCGGGAACGTTTTCGGTACCGGCGCGGCGCTCGCGTTCATGGCGGCCGCCGAAGATCTGGCCGCGGAGTTTGACGCCGTCGCGGATGTAGAGGGCGCCGATTCCCTTGGGGGCACCGAGTTTGTGGCCGCTGATGGTGTAGAGGTCGACACCAAGAGCGCGGACATCGACGGGCATCCGTCCGGCGGCCTGAACACCGTCGCTGTGCAGGAGGGCGCCGGCGTCGCGGGCAATTTCGGCGATGGCGGCGAGGGGTTGGATGGCGCCGGTCTCGTTATTGGCGTGCATGACGGAGATCAGACCGGTCTCCGGGGTGACAAGAGTGCGGAGGGCGTCAAGGTCGATGAGGCCCTCGGGCGTGACGGGAGCGATGCTGACAGCGACGCCGCGGCGTTCGAGTTCGCGGGCGGCAGCGAGGACGGCGGGATGCTCGACGGCGGAGACGATGACGTGGCGGGCGTCGATGCCGAACAGGGCGAGATTATCGGCTTCGGTGCCGCCGCTCGTGAAGACGATCTCTTTCGGGGTGGCGCCGAGGAGGGCGGCGACGTCGCGGCGGGCGGATTCGACGGTCTGGCGGGCGGCCTGGCCGGGCGAGTGGATGCTGGAGGGATTGCCGAACACATCACGGGCGGCGGCGGTGAAGGCGGCCAGCGCCTCGGCCGACACGGGGGTGGCCGCGTTGTGATCGAAGTAGAAACCCATCGGAAATCCCAGGTTGAACCCGTTATTCTGATTTTAACAAGCCCATGCCCGATTCAAGCCGTTTGATCACGCTACTGACCGATTTCGGTCTGGAGGACCACTTCGTGGGGGTGATGAAGGGGGTGATCGCGGGGATCGCGCCGAGGGCGCGGGTGGTGGACATCACGCACGAAGTGCAGCCGTTCCAGGTGGGGCAGGCGCGGTATCTGCTGGGGGAGTCGTGGCGGTATTTCCCTGCCCGGACGATTCACGTGGTGGTGGTGGACCCGGGCGTGGGGAGCGAGCGGCGGGGATTGCTGGTGGAGGCGGGCGGGCAAGTGTTCATTGGACCCGACAATGGCGTACTGAGCGACGTTCTGGCGCTGCCGAAGGCGAAAGTGCGCGAGTTGGCGAACCGGAAGTTGTGGCTGGCGAAGGTGAGCGCGACATTTCATGGGCGGGACGTGTTCGCGCCGGTGGCGGCACATCTGGCAGCGGGGGTGACGCCGGCGAAGGCGGGAAAGCTGATCACCGATGCGCGGCGTCTACCCGTGCCCGCGCCGGTGCGAACCGGCAAGCGCTTCTGGACGGGCGAGGTGCTGCACGTGGACCGGTTCGGGAACCTGATCACAAATCTCGCGGCGGCGGAGTTCCCGGAGTTGGGCAGGCGGCGGGTTGTATTGAAGGTGGGCTACGAATTGATTGAGGGGCTGTCGCCCAGCTATGCATCGGCGGCGCCGGGGGCGGTGGTGGCGGTATTGGGCAGTGGAGGGACAATCGAGATCGCGATCAATCAGGGGCGGGCGGACCGGAAGCTGGGAGTGGGCGCGGGAAGCCCGGTGGATCTGGAGTTGGTCTGAAGTGCTGCGGTAAATTGGAAGCAGGTCCTGGGCCCGTAAAACCCGAATGTCTCAATCTTTGAAATCCCTGTCCCGAGCCGCGCAGTTCCGCGAGCGCCTGTCGAAGCGTGTCCTGGTCTCCGATGGCGCGATGGGGACAATGATCTACGGACGCGGCGTGTTCATCAACCGCTGCTTTGACGAATTGAACCTCTCGCAAGCGGATTTGATCCGCGAAATTCACGAAGAATATGTGAAGGCGGGGGCGGAGATCCTCGAAACCAACACGTACGGAGCCAGCCGGCCGCGTCTGGAGACGTTCGGTCTTGACGGCAAGCTCGCCGAGATCAACCGGGCGGGCGTCAAACTGGCCCGCGCGGCGGCTGGTGAAAAGGCGGACGTCTTCGTGGCCGGATCAATGGGACCGCTGGGGTTGCACATTGAGCCGCTGGGGCCCACGTCGTTCGAGGAAGCGCGGCGTTACTTCGCCGAACAGGCGGAAGTGTTGGTGGAAGCGGGAGTGGACCTGGTCCTGATGGAGACTTTCGGCTCCGTGACGGAGTTGAGAGAGGCGCTGGCGGCGGCGCGGGCCGCGGCGGGGCCGGATCTGGTGCTGGTGGCGCAGATGACCATCGGCGACGACGGGCGGCTGCTGGATGGGACCGAACTCGAGGATTTCACCCGGTTCCTCGACGAATCGCCCGCGGACGTGATCGGCCTGAACTGCTCGGTGGGGCCCAAGGCGATGTTCGAGGCGGTGGAGCGGATGCTCGCGCTAACGAAGAAGCCCTTGAGCGCGTTGCCGAACGCGGGCCACCCGACGAAGGTGGAAGGCCGGAACATCTATTTGAGCAGTCCGGAATACATGTCGCAGTACGCGCGGCGGATGCTGTGGGCGGGGGTCCGGATCGTCGGAGGCTGCTGCGGCACCACGCCGGAGCACATCCGGAGCATTCGCAGCGAAGCGCGGAGCCTGCAACCGGGTCAGCGGTCGCTGCAGGTGACCGTCGAGGAGCCGAAGGCGAAAGCGCAGGCGATGGAGAAGGTGGCGGTGGCGGACAAGTCCACGCTCGGCGCGAAGATCGCGGCGGGGCAGTTCGTGGCGTTCGTCGAGATCCTGCCGCCGCGCGGGGTGGATCCGGCGAAGGAGATCCTCGGAGCGCGGCTGTGCAAGGACCATGGAATTGACGCGATCAATGTGCCGGACGGGCCGCGCGCGTCGGCGCGGATGAGCGCGCAGGTCACCTGCCAGTTGATCGAGCGCGAAGCCGGCATCGAGAGCGTGTTGCACTTCTGCTGCCGCGACCGGAACATTCTGAGCATTCAGAGTGAACTGCTGGGGGCGCACGCCGCGGGGATTCGCAACCTGATCTGTATCACGGGCGATCCGCCGCGGATGGGCGCCTATCCGGACGCCACCGCGGTGTTTGACGTGGATGCCATCGGGCTGGCGAACATCGTCAACAACCTGAATCACGGCCTCGATATCGGCGGCAACCCGATCGGCTCGCAGACGGCGCTGCTGCTGGGCGTGGGCGCGAACCCCGGCGCGTTGAACATGGACGAAGAGATCAAGCGCACGCGCTGGAAGGTGGAAGCCGGGGCGGAATTTATCGTGACGCAGCCGGTATTCGACCTCGCGCTGATCGAGAACTTTCTGGAGCGGATCCGCGAGTTTCGCATTCCCGTCATCGCGGGCATCTGGCCGTTGACGAGCTACCGGAACGCCGAGTTCATGGTGAATGAGCTGCGGGTGCCGGTGCCGGAGGCGTACATGGAACGAATGCGGGCCGCGGCGAACCCGGAAGCCGCGCGGGCCGAGGGGGTGGCGATCGCGAAGGAGATGGTGACTCAGGTGCGCCCGCTGGTCGAAGGGGTGCAATTGAGTGCGCCGTTCGGCCGCTACGAGATGGCGGTCGAAGTTGCCGGGGTGATCGGGCCGCGGTAAGCTGAGAGGTTTCTCTCTTTCATCGTGGCCACCGACCTGATAGAAATCGATCCGCAGCAGCCGAGCGTGGAGGCTGTTGAACGCGCCGCCATCGCGATCCGGCGCGGTGATGTTCTCGCTATCCCAACGGATTCGCTCTACACGCTGGTGGCGGATCCCTTCAACCTGCACGCCGTGGGCCGGGTCTTCGCCGCGAAAGGCCGCGAACAGCACCGGTCCCTGCCCCTGCTGGTCAGTGATTTCCTGATGGCCGAGGAACTGGTGACGGAACTGCCGGCGCGGTTCTACCTGCTGGCCCGTCACTTCTGGCCGGGGCCTTTGTCCATCATCGTGCCGGCCTCGGCGAAGATTCCCTTGAAGGTGACCGGCAACACGGGCCGACTGGCGCTGCGTCAGTCCCGGTCGAGGGTGGCGCAGGCGCTGATCGACTGGCTGGGACAGCCGCTGATCGCCACGTCAGCCAATGTCAGCGGACAACCGACGTGCTCCAGCGGGATCGAGGTCTTTGGAACCATGGACGGCCGCGTGGACCTGGTGCTGGATGGCGGCCACTGTGTCGGGCATGGGTCCACAACGGTGGATATCACGGAGCCCTACTGGCGGATCATCAAGTCCGGCACGGTCACCGAGCGAGAGATCGCCGAGTGCCTGGAAGGCGCCTGAGCCTCATTTTTTCGCGCAAAACGGGCGCGCGATGGGTTATCCTGACTGGCAGGGAGCGCTGCTGCAAAGCAGGTGACTGGTTCCATAAATTGATCCGATATCATTGAATCCGGAGTCTGACTCGTATGAAGCGCCGGTGAGCATGCTCCGCAAGGAGAAGCCTGAAGGCGCTCGGTGGGCTCCCCCCGTGTTTTTGTCGGGGTCGATTCAGGGACTGGCACGGCCGCGCGGGGCGCTCCACATCTTTCCGGGTTCCCTGCCCGGGCCCCTGCTCCTATGAAGCTCCTCTTTATTGGCGATATCTTCGCATCCGGCGGACGCCGCATGGTGGCGGCCCACCTGCAACGACTGATCACCGAACAGAAGATCGATCTGGCCATCGCGAACGGCGAAAATGCCGCCGGCGGGGTTGGCATCACGCCCCCGATCACCGAAGAACTGCTCAGCCTGGGCCTCGACGTAATCACCACCGGCAACCACGTCTGGGACAAGCGCGATATCTATGATCATTTCGCCCGGCAGCCTCGACTGCTGCGTCCCGCCAACTATGCCGCCGAACTGCCCGGCACCGGCCTGTATCAGGGTGTCGCGCGCAATGGCGTGCCCTATGCCGTGCTGAATCTGCAGGGGCGCGTGCATCTGCCCCCGTTGGAGTGTCCGTTCCGCAAGGCCGACGAACTCCTCGCCACTCTGCCTCCGGAGGTCAAAGTGATCTTCGTGGATTTCCACGCCGAGGTCACCAGCGAAAAGATGGCGCTGGGCTGGCACCTCGACGGGAGGATCTCGGCGTTGATCGGCACGCACACGCATATCCCCACCGCCGATGCCCGCATCCTGCCAGGCGGCACAGCCTATCAGACCGACAGCGGGATGACGGGGCCCTATGATTCCGTGATCGGCGTGGAGAAGAAGATGATTGTTCAGCGCTTCCTCACGCAACTGCCGATGCGCTTCGAGGCGGCCAAGGCCGGACTGGAACTGCACGGGGCGATTGTGACAATCGACGAATCAACCGGCCGCGCCACTTCCATCGAGGCTTTGGCCATCGGGGAATCCGGCCACCCGGATGCCTGAAGCGTAGTATCTTGGTAGGCGCACCATGGCGCCTCCCGTACCGGTCGATCCAGCCTGGGACACCCCGGCCATGCTGGTGGTCTCCCAACACGCCGCGGCCCTGGCCGCCCGGCTCACTGGCGGATTCGCCGGAGTTGCCTGGACAACGGACCTCGACGGAGATCCCGGCGAGTGGCTGATTGCCGCGGGCGCCCGCCCGGAATGGCACTCCAGTGCGGATGCGGCCACTCCCCATCCCTGGCACGCCCATGAACCGCTGGTCCGGATCCCCATCCCGGGTGCGCCCGGACTGACTCTGGCCGCCCGTTGCACCACCTGTGAGGATGGACTGGAGGAAGTCGCGGCCCTGCTCGCGGCGGGCTGGCTCACCAGCGCGGCGCCGCGCTTCCGCCACATGCTCGAATCCATCGACAATGGCGTCCTGATGCTCGATCGCGACTGGCGGATCACCTACGTCAACCGTCACGGAGCAAGCATGCTCGGCGCGCTGCCCTCCGGCCTGACGGGACGCCACCTGCTCGACGTCCTGCATGAATCGACCGGAAGCCAGCTGGACCTGGCGTGCCGGCAGGTCTTTGAAACAGGCGTTTCCACGGATTACGAGGCCAACTGTGCTCAGCTTGGGGGCTGGTTCCACGTCAAAGTCTTCCGGAGCGGGGATGAACTCGCGGTCATGTTCTCCGACACCACCGGCCAGCGTGAGCGAACCGAGCATCTCGAACAGGTCGAGGCCCAGCTTCGCCAGGCCCTGAACCGGCTCCACCGCATCGCCGACAGCTCGCGCGACATGATCTGCACCTGGACCGCGGATGGCCGCTACCGGACCGTGAGCAAAGCGGTCGAACGAATCCTGGGATACACCCCGGAGGAGATGCGGGGCGCGGCCCTGTTTGATCTCGTTGCGCCCGAAGACCTGGAGGCAACCCGCGCAATTGCGGCCGGCATTCAGTCGGGCCAGGCAGTCAGCAGCTTTCGTAATCGCCTTCGCCACAAGGATGGGCACCTCGTCCACCTCGACTGGTCTTCCGCCTGGTCCGCCGAAGAGAACATCGGATTTGCCGTCGCTCGCGACATCACCGCTCACGTTGAGACGGAAAGCGGTCTGCTGGAGAGCGAAGAGCGCTACCGCCTCATCTTCGACCAGAACCCCCAGCAGATGTGGATGTACGACGACGAAACCTACCAGATGCTGGCCGTGAACGAGGCCGCTCTGCGTCACTACGGCTACACGCGGGAAGAATTCCTGTGCCTCACTGTTTTTGATCTCGTCCATCCCGATGAGAAGGACCTCGCCTACTCACGGCTGATCACCAACCGTCAGCCCGGTCCCCGCTCGGGGCTTTGGAAACACCGCCACAAGGACGGCTCCGAGATGATCGTGAGAGGCTGGTCGCATCCACTCCCTCTCGCCGGCCGTCCGGCGCGCCTCTCCGTCGCCATCGATGTCACACAGGAGCGCAAGCTCGAGGAACAGCTGCGCCAGGCCCAGAAGATGGAGGCGATCGGCGAACTCGCCGGCGGGATCGCTCACGACTTCAACAACCTCCTCACTGTCATCAATGGCTATGCCGAAATCGGCCGCCGGAGTGCCGCCGGCACCAACTTCGAACCGATGCTCGCGGCCATCGAACAGGCCGGTAATCGCGCCGCCCTGCTGACCACCCAACTCCTCGCCTTCAGCCGCAGGCAGGTCCTTCAGCCGGAACTGCTCAGCCTCAATCAGATCGTCCATCGTGTCGAGCCGATGCTGCGGCGCATCACGCCCGAGAGCCACGAGATCGCGCTCGGGCTCTCCCCTGATCTGGCACTCGTCCGGGCCGACGCCGCGCAGTTCGAGCACGTCCTGCTGAACCTCGTCATCAATGCCCGCGATGCCATGGAGGGCCGTCACGGCCGCATCGTCATCGAGACATTCAATGTGATGCTGGACGAAGACTTCGCCGCCACTCATGCCGGGTACCAGCCAGGGCCCCACGTTCTGTTGACCGTCACCGACTCCGGCCACGGCATGGATGCCGCCACCTTGGCCCGCGTCTTCGAGCCTTTTTTCACCACCAAGCCGCGCGGCCGCGGCACCGGCCTCGGCCTGCCGATGGTCTACGGCATCGTCAAGCAAAGCGGCGGCCAGATGAGCGTCTATAGCGAACCGGGCATCGGCACCACCATGAAGGTCTACCTCCCCGCGGCCGAGGCCCTTCCCGGTGAGACCCCTCCCCCGGATGAAGCACCGCTTTCCACCCCCGCGGCCACCGGCACCGAGACGATCCTCCTCGTCGAGGATGACGAACGCGTCCGCCGGTTCACCCGCACGGTGCTCGAGGATCTCGGCTACCGGGTGATCGAGGCTGAAGACGGCAACGCCGCGCTGGAGATGGCCGACAGCGCCAGCCACATCGACCTGCTGTTGAGCGATGTCGTCCTGCCCCGCCTGAGCGGCCGCGAAGTCGCCCAACGCCTCGCACCCCGACGGCCCCAGATGCGCGTTCTCTTCATCTCCGGCTATACCGAAAACGCCATCGTCCATCACGGCGTGCTCGACGCCGGACTCAACTTCCTCCCCAAACCCTTCACCCCCGATTCGCTCGGCCGCAAGGTGCGAGAGGTCCTCGACGCCCCGCTCCGCCCGCGCTGCGTCCTGCTCGCCGCGCCCTCGGGCCCCACCCGAGATGAGTTGAACATCATACTCCGCGAAGCCGGCTACGCGACCATTCTCGCCACCACCAGCGCCGAGTGCCTCAAACATACAAGCCGCCGCGCGGTCGATCTCATCCTCACCCCGCTCGAACTGCCCGGCTACACTCCGTCCGAAGCCCTCGCCTTCTTCCGCGAAGAATTTCCCCATATCCGGGTAGCCACCCTCTCCGAGCCGCATCCGGCCTTGCGCCCGGATGCATTCATTCCCGTCAACTCACCCGCCGCTTCGCTCGTCGAGGCCGTCCGGGCCCTGACCGGCTGACCGCTCATCCCGCCAGTGGCACTCGTCCCGGCCGCAGGCTGTCCAGATACTCGTTCGTGAAGTCCACCTTCAGTTCCACCCACAACAGCAGGTGGTCCGACATCTGCCACGTGATCCACTCGCGGTTGTAGTAGTCGCGCTTCTCGTCCTCCGTCCGGGCCTGCCCCTTCTTGGAGCCACGCTGGTGGAAGTCCCGGTGCGCCGCGGGCATCGCATCATGGTACTCCCCGTAATCCTCCGGCCGGTACACCGCCTCCCGGAAGTCAAACCCCCCCGCCTGGCCCAATTCCAGCCGCCGGTCGTGGGGGCGAAACGCGATCTGGTCGTAATACTTGTCCTTGCCCAGGTTGGTCCGGAAGCCCTGCAGCGCGTCCGGGACCTCGAACCCGTTCTTGCGCAGAGCCTGCATGGTCTGGTGCTCGGGGCTCACGATATTGAAATCGCCAAGAAGAATATAATCCACCGCTTGTCCCGGAATCTCACTCTCCTTTTTCTGGAGGTCACGAAAATGACGGGCGATCTTCTCAATCTCGCTGACCCGCCTCGCGAGTTGCGCCCCTGATTCACTTCCAAAATAGATGTGAACCGTCGCCAGATTGAACTTGAACCACCCGGCCTGAAAACTCGCCAGATAGGGAGCCCGGGCAAATTGCAGCCCCTCCCCGGAGGCCGCCCCTGAATCCACCAGTCGCGTCTTCGGCAGGACCACCTGCCCGGCCAGGCTCGTAAACCGCACGCGCTTGGCGTTGAAAACAAACGCCATTCGCTCGCTGTTGCCTCCATCTCCCTCGGTCACCCCGGTCACGAGGTAATCCCAATCATGGCCCAACAGCGCCATCAGCCGCTTCAGCGGGCCCAGATCGCGATTCACCTCTTGAATGGCCACCAGGTCAAATCGCGCGATAATTTCAGCCAGATAATGAAATGTTTCGCGCAATCGTGGCCCCTGCTGGAATTTGTTTGAATCGAAATCCCGCAAATTCCAGGTCGCCAGCAGCAATGAATCCGGACGCGCCGCCGCCACGCCGGCATCCAGCGCTGATCTCAGCGCCAGCAGCCGCTCCAGAACCCGCGTCCGCTCGGACTCGGGATATGCGCGAATCATCGAATAGCCGGGCATGCCACATCATGCCACGAAGCAGCCGCCCGGCAAAGAGAAATCCGCCCGAATCAGTCGTCGTCGTGCTGCGCCGCCAACCGCTGCACAACTCCCAGATCCTCGAGCGTCGTCACGTCTCCAGATACCGTGTGCGAGGTCACGATTTCCCGCAGCAACCGTCGCATGATCTTGCCGCTACGCGTCTTCGGCAGCGCTTCCGCGAACCGGATCTCCTCCGGCCGGGCGAAGGATCCGATCTCGCGCGCCACCCACTGCCGCAGTTCCTTGCCCAATTCGCCGTGGTCCCAATTGCCCTCTTTCAGCGTGACGAAACAGCACACCGCCTGTCCCGTGATCTCGTGGGGCTTGCCCACCACCGCCGCTTCCGCCACCGCCGGGTGCCTCACCAGCGCACTCTCCACCTCCATCGTCGACAACCGGTGGCCGCTCACGTTCATCACGTCATCCACCCGGCCCAACACCCAGAAATAGCCGTCCGCGTCGCGCCGCGCCGCGTCGCCCGTGAAGTAAATCCCCGGAATCCTGCTGAAATACTGCTGTTCGAACCGCTCCGGATCCCCCCAGATATTGCGAATCATGCTCGGCCACGGCCGCTTCACGATCAGAAAGCCTTCCTGATCCACACCCACCGGATTGCCGTCGAAATCCACCACCTCGGCCAGAATCCCCGGCATCGGCAGCGTCCCCGAACCCGGCTTCAGCGGCACCGCGCCCGGCATCGGCGCGATCAATATGCCGCCCGTCTCAGTCTGCCACCACGTGTCCACAATCGGGCACCGCCCGCCGCCAATCACCCGGTGATACCACTCCCACGCCGCCGGATTGATCGGCTCGCCCACCGAACCCAGCAACCGCAAGCTCGAGAGATCATGCTTCGCCGGCAATGCCTCTCCCTGTTTGATCAGAGCCCGGATGGCCGTCGGTGACGTGTAAAAGACCGTCGCCTTGTACTTCGCCGCGATCGCCCACCAGCGGTCCCAGCCCGGATGATCCGGCGCGCCTTCGTACATGATCTGCGTCGCGCCCATCGCCATCGGCCCGTACACGATGTACGTGTGCCCCGTCACCCAGCCAATGTCGGCCGAGCACCAGTACACATCGTCGTCCTTCAGGTCGAACACCCACTTCATCGTCATCCGCGCGTGCAGCAGATACCCCCCCGTGGTGTGCAGGATCCCCTTCGGCTTGCCCGTCGTCCCCGACGTGTACAGCACGAACAGCGGATGCTCCGAATCCAGTTGCTCCGGCGCGCACTCGGCGGCCTTGCCCGCCACCAGGTCATGCCACCACACATCCCGGCCGTCCACCATCGCCGCACCCGACTTCGTCCGCTCGTACACCACCACGTGTTTCACCGTCGGACATTCGCCCAGCGCCTCGTCCACCGCCGGCTTCAGCTTCACTTCCCTGCCCCGCCGCCATCCGCCGTCGGCGGTCAAAACCACCTGCGCCTCCAGATCCTGAATCCGCGCCTTCAACGCTTCGGCCGAAAATCCCCCAAACACCACGCTGTGCGTCACCCCCAACCGCGCACAACCCAGCATAGCCACCACCGCCTCGGGCACCATCGGCATGTAAATCACCGCTCGGTCGCCCGCCTTCAGGCCCAGTTCCTTCAGTCCGTTCGCGAACCGGCACACCTCCGCCAGCATCTCCGCGTACGTGATCCGCCGCGTGTCGCCCGGTTCGCCCTCCCACAGCAGCGCCACCTTGTCGCCCTGCCCGGCCTCGACATGCCGGTCCAGGCAGTTCGCGCTCGCATTCGTCTTCCCGTCCACGAACCACTTCACGAACGGCGGATGCCATTCGAAGACATGCGACCATTTCTGATACCAAAAGATCTCTTTTTCGGCCAAATCACCCCAGAACTGCTCCGGATTTTCCTCGGCGCGCTGGTACAGATCGCGATACGCCTCCAGGCTGCCCACATGGGCGGCGGCGGCAAACTCGGCGGGGGGAGCAAACACGGCTTGTTCTGACATACTTTCCGAGAGTTTACCAAAGCGGCCCCCGCCACTTGCCAGCACCCCGCCCCGGATGGGTCTGCTATCGTGAAGAGGAACTTTTCGTTCCCCCGCGATTATGGGTTTCCCCGGACGCAATTTCGCCCCGCCCACCCTGCCCAGCGCCGGTCAGGGCGTCAAAATGCTTCTGATCGTCAATTCGGCGCTTTTCCTGCTCGGTTTCGTACTCGCCCGCGGCGGAGGCTACGGCTTCCTCGAGCCCTTCATGCTCGTGCCCCGCGACGTCCTCACCGGCTTCGCACTCTGGCAGCCCTTCACGTACCTGTTCCTCCACGACCCCGGCGGCTTCTCTCACATCCTGTTCAATATGCTGGCGCTCTACCTGTTCGGCTCCACGCTCGAGGGCGTCTGGGGCACGCGCCGCTTCCTCCGTTTCTACTTCATCTGCGGTATCGGCGCCGGTCTGTGCGTCATCGCCGCCAACCTGTTCTTCGGAGGCCTCGATACCCGCACCATCGGCGCTTCCGGCGCCATCTACGGCCTCCTGATCGCTTTCGGCGTCCTGTTCCCTGAAGCCACCATCCTGTTCATGTTTATCTTCCCGATGAAGGCGAAATACTTTGTCGCCATCATCGGCGCCATCGCCTTCCTGAGCTCCATGAGCGCCTCCACCGGCGCCGGCAGCGGCGTCAGCCACTTCGCCCACCTCGGCGGCTTCGTCGTCGGCTGGTTCGCCCTCCGCTCCCGCTTCATGGCCGGCGCCGGCTCCGGCGCCCGTTCCCGTCCCAGACCCCGCGGACCCGGCATCGCCGAAACCCTCCGCCAGCAGTACAAAGACTGGAAACTCCGCCGCGCCAAGAAGAAGTTCCAGGTCTACCTCCGCAAACACGGCGGCGGCAATCCCCCCGACCGCTGGGTGAACTGACACACTTTCGCAACTTCCGCCCGCTTCGCGTCGTCAGTAGTAGTAGAGTGAGGGGATACTTGACCAGGAAAGGGACCATGATGCGAATTGCCCGTCAGCCACTGCGCCTGCTTCTCGCCGTCACGCTCGCCGTCGGCGGTTTCATGTTCGCCCAGCAGGGCCCCAAAAAGGAATCCGGCGATACTGTGGCCCGCCCCCGCGTCAAGTCCGTCGAAGGCCCCGGCGCCATCCCGCCCAAAGCCGCCGACCAGCCCAAAATCCCTTCCAAACTCAAAAAGGCCGCCGAAGCCGCCGAAGAGACCATCGGCCCCACCTTCACCAGCGACTCCCTCAACATCAACGTCGATGTCGCCGTTCTCGATAACCGCGG
>DNFG01000279.1:0-1336 GCA_003487005.1 Bryobacterales bacterium | reverse complement strand
CGGGCAACTTCCGCATCATCGAAGACGGCGTCCCCCAGCGCCTCAATGGCTTCTCCACCGGCGAATCCCCCATGACCATCGCCATGGTCATCGAATTCTCCGCCCGCTACCAGCAGTATTGGTCCTGGGGCTGGATGGACACTCTCCAGGCCTGCTACGGCTTCCTCGAAACCCTTCAGCCCGAGGATTCCGTCGCCGTCGTCGCCTTTGACCTGCGCTCCGAGATCCTCTCCGATTTCTCCACCAACCGCCAGGACACCCAGGAAGCCCTCTCCCGCCTCCGCATTCCCGGCTTCTCCGAGTCCAACATGTTCGATGCCCTCGTCGATATCTCCGACCGCATGAGCGCCATCGAAGGCCGCAAAGCCATCTTCTACATCGGTTCCGGCATGGATACCTTCTCCCGCCTCACCTACGACGAGACCCGCCGCAAACTCCAGACCGCCAGCGTCCCCATCTACTCCCTCGGCACCATGCAGGCCATGCGCGAATGGTACGACTCCCGCAACGCCATGGGCGGCATCGCCCGCCTCGAATTCCTCCAGGCCGACAACCAGTTGCGCACCTTCGCCAAGGAGACCGGCGGACAGGCCTGGTTCCCTCGCTTTATGAGCGAATATCCGGGGATATTCGCTCAATTGGGTCAAGCCCTGCGCAACACCTACACCCTCGCCTATAGCCCCACCAACACCGCCCGCGACGGCAAGTTCCGCAAAATCAAGGTCGACCTGATCAACCCCCAGACCGGGGAACCCCTGCGCATCACCGACGAGAAGGGGAAAAACATCAAGTACCAGATCATCGCCAAGAACGGCTACCAGGCCCCGAGGGAAGTCGAATAGCGCGTTGCTCGCCCGAATGTCAAGGACAAAATCTCGCCTTCTCTGAACGCGATACGGATTCGTTGACAGTCTCTTGACGCCTCTGCTACCTTCAGCCTTCAACAATGGCTGATCGCAAAGCCCAACAGGCAACCTCAACCCGGATCCTTCTCGTTGATGACAATCGCGCCGGACTCGCCGCCCGCCGCGCTGTTCTGGAGGAACTCGGTTATAACACCACCGGCGCGGAGTGCCCCAAAAAGGCCCTCGAACTCTTTCACGCCGCCCGCGAAGGCGCCGAACCCTTCGACCTCCTGGTGACCGACTTCAAAATGCCCGCCATGACCGGCCTCGAGTTGATCCGGCAGGTCCGCGCCTCCGTCCCCACCCTCCCCGTCATCCTCATCTCCGGCTTCGTCGATGCCCTCGGCCTCACCGAAGCCAGCACCGGCGCCAATGTCGTCATCATGAAGAGCGCCAACGAAGTCCAGCACCTCGTCCGCGCCGCGAAGCGC
>DNFG01000128.1:2968-3092 GCA_003487005.1 Bryobacterales bacterium | reverse complement strand
CTGCACTTCTCCCAGCGGGTGCGTGTGGACCACCGCCGCCGCCCCGAGTTTCGTCCTCGCCTCGGACGCCGACTTCGCCCCCGTGCCTCCCTGGCTGACGCCCACCACCGTCTGCCCATCGCTC
>DNFG01000128.1:0-2854 GCA_003487005.1 Bryobacterales bacterium | reverse complement strand
GATGTGCATGACGTGGCTGTAGCGTTCGATGGTCATGACATCATCGACCTTCACGCTGCCGACTTTGGCAACACGGCCCACGTCGTTGCGATGAAGATCCATGAGCATGATGTGTTCGGCGCGTTCCTTGGGATCGCGCTGCAACTCGGCCAGCAGATGCGCATCGACCCACCACCGTCTGCCCATCGCTCGCCGCCGCGCCCCACCACAGCACGGCCGCCAGACATACCGCCTGTCTGCTCTTCATCCTCTGTCTCTCCCGTCTGCGAATTCGCGGCCCGGGCGCTAACCCCAGCCACGTCTCTACTTCACGGGATCGACTTCGGCCTTAAAGCCCCCGCTTCCCGTTCACGGTTGAAAACAAAGGAAATAAAGTTCTGAAAAATCCGTCAACGCCTCCGCGCGTCCCCCCGGATTTACGCCTTCCCCGCCTTCGACAGGTCCACGTCAACGATCCCGCCCGCGCCCGATTCCGCGTCCCGCACCAGAATCCGCAACCGCTTCGCGTTCCCCGGCTTGCCCAACTCCTTCGGCAGCACCAGGCCGTTCTGCCCAAGCTGTTCCGCCTGCGCTTCCGTCAGTTTCAGGCTCACTTTCGACGTGTCCACCTTCGACTTCCCGTCCGCCCCCACCACCGCGTAATACAATTCCACCTGCCCGACCACCGCCCCCTTCTCCGGCCGCAGCGTCAGCCCCGCCGGATCGATCTGCACCGTCACATTCAACTTCGAACCCATGTCAATTACCTGCGCATTCACCAGCACGCCCGTCGCCGCCAGCGAGTGCTGCATCAACTCGACTCCGCTCGCCGAAACCGCCACCGGACCCGCATTCACGCTCTTTCGGTAGAACGCCACCGCGTCCTTCCGTTTCAGCCGGATCTCCAGTTTCCGCGGCTTCCGGTTCTTGTCCTCATCCGTGTAATACGCCACCGTGTAACTCGCTGCCGCGTCATCCAGCGATTGCCGGATCCCCGCCGCCAGTTCGTTCATGTTTCGCAACACCCGCCCGCCCGTCTCTTCCGCCAATCCCTGAATCGACGACAGCGTGTCTCCCGCCATCGCGTCGCGCATCCCTGCCTGCTCCGCTCCGCCAAAACCCGGCCGCTTCGTCCGCAACTCCGTCATCGTGGGCGCGTCCACATCCGTCCGAAGTCCCCGGGCATCAATCGCATAGACCGAAACCCCCGCGTCCGTCACCGCCCGCACCGCCCGGTCGAACTCCCTCGCGAACGTCTTCATCCCCGGATTCGCGCTCCCGCCCACCTGCATCATCGACCACGTCTGGATCAACGGCACCCCCGCGCTCACCCACACCAGATTCTTCCGGCCAGGCATCCCCGCCAGGCGCTGTCCGATGAATTCAAACTGCTTCAATGTGTGCGTCACCCGCAGTTCCTTCGAGAAGTTCGCCGCCTCGTTGATGGCATCCTGCTCGGTTTGCTCGGTCGCCTGCGCCAGATACGTCGCCGCCAACTCCGCCTGTTTCAACAGGTTCTGCTCGTCATTCAACCCCGTCGGCGGCCATTCCGCCCGGATCTTCTCCGCCGCCTTCGCCAGCGATGCCGGATCATCCGAAAAATCGTGCGCCACCCGCAACCGGGCCCCCAATGTGTAGATCGCCACCCGGTCCTTCTGGTTCATATCCTTCAGAAACTGCGCGACTTGCGCTCGCGCGAACTGTTGGTCCCGCG
Source organism: Bryobacterales bacterium (assembly GCA_003487005.1). Taxonomy (GTDB): domain Bacteria; phylum Acidobacteriota; class Terriglobia; order Bryobacterales; family Bryobacteraceae; genus PNKE01. The sequence goes on along the minus strand of DNFG01000128.1, from coordinate 1,161 downwards.
GGTCCGTGTTCAGCCAGTCCAGCAGGATCACCGTCAGGCTCCGGGGCGGCGCCGGCGCATACTCGGGCCGGTTCGAAAACACCCCCGGCGGCAATTCCGCCTGCACCGCTGGTTCCGTGTCCACCGGATTGAAGAACGCCAGCGGCTTCACCTTGCCGCCCTCCACCACCTCGAAGTCGTTCTCCGTCAAGTCCTTCAGCGGCTTGCCGTCCTTCCCCGTCACGACCACATTCAACTCCACCAGACGGGTTCCAATCCGGAATACCGGAGTCTCCTGCGCGGGCGCCATCAGCGCCAAAACGAGAAAAAGAGCAAGGTGTCGCATATCGCTTCGCACGTCCATTATTCCACGCCCATCAGCCGCACCGGCGCATCAAACGTCCCCGACGCCCCCGACCGCGCATCCCGCACCACCACCCGCAACCGCTCCGCTTCCGCCACCAGCGGCAGCGTTCGTTCGTAGACCAACCCCTGTTCCACCACCTTTGCCACCTCCGCCTCCGTCAGCCTCAGTTCCAGCCGCGCATCCGCCACCCGCCGCTCGCCCGAAGGCAGAATCTGCGCCAGATACACCTCCACCAACCCCTCCGTGTGCGCCCCCTTCCGCGTCAACAACAGGCTCCCCGGCTCAATCTGCAGCAACACTGCCAGTTCCCCCTCCCGCCGCGTCACCCGCCCATTGATCAGCACCCCCGTCGAGACGATGGGGCTGTCGAGGAGGCTGTGAATCTCCATCAACCCGTCCCGGCGCTCCATGGGCACTCTCCGGCGCGCCAGCACGCTCGTCCCACCGCGATTCACCTTCACCCGTAGTTCCCGTTTCGCCGCGGAATCGTCCAGCGCTGTGTAATAACTCAATGTGTAATTCGCGCCGGCATCGTCCGCCGCCCGGCGGAGACCCCCCGAAATGTCATTCGTGTTGTAGATCGCGCGGCCGCCCGTCGCCTCGGCCATGAAGTTCATCAGCGAGTGCGTCTCGGCCTGCAATGCCTCAAACAGCATCCTGTTGAAGGCTGGGCGTCCGCCCCGGTTGACCAGCGGCCCATACATCGGCGCGTCATTCTCAACGCGCAAACCGCGTGCATCCACCGGATACACCGCTACATTCGCGTCCGCCAGGATGCTCTGCGCCCGCTCGAACCGGTTCGAGCGGGCGCGGAG
>DNFG01000051.1 GCA_003487005.1 Bryobacterales bacterium | reverse complement strand
GAGCGAACTCCTCCTTGTGCTCACGGGAGCAGAAGTCGCCATAGCGCCAGCGTTCCAAAATTCCGATGCGCGCTCCGCAGTGCCGGCAAGTCATTCCATTTTCCGATCGTCACGACGGGTGTCCCCGATTCCCGGAATGGGAGGAGGTCCGTGGTCCAAAAAATCTGGCTCGACGTTAGGTACAGTAACATCCAGCCCTCAAGAGTTAAATCGGCGGAGTTCTGTAGCACTGTAGAGCAGAACGGCCCATTGTCCTCATTTCGGTGTAGCGATTTTGGTTCCTGGGGGGCTGCGCATCGGCGTGGCGGCGTTCATCCCGGATCGGTGAGTTGCCTGATTTTCGTCACCCAGTTTCGCTGAAGGCGCCGGGTTCTTCTGACTGGGTTTCGCCGGCCTCCGCCGCCAGAGCCTGAGGGATTCCCTCGCGGTAAGTGGGAAAAGTAAGCCGGACCCTCAGCTTCCTGGCGATCATGCGGCCGTCGACACGCCGGTTGGCGCGACGGGTCTCGCTCAGTTCCGGGGCACTGGCGGCCGGCGGGAGAGGACAGCCGAGCAGTTCCGCACAGAAGGCGGCGATTTCCCGCGACTGGGCCGGGCAGAGGTCGGCCACTGGCCAGGCGCCAGTCTCCTCCGAGAGCAGGGCTGCGTCGGTGAGGGCCGCGAGGTCATCGACATGAATGCGGGAGACGAAGTTGGTTCCCTCGCCCAGCAACCGGAACTCGCCCCGGCGCATCGACACGTGGATGCCCCGGCCGGGGCCGTAGATGGCGGCCGGACGCAGCACCAACGCGGACCAGGGCCCGGCCAGGGTATGGTCCTCCGCCGACACCCGCAGGGTTTCGCGCGGGGTCCGGGGGGCCGGCGGCGTTGTCTCGTCCACCTCGAAAACGCCGCCGTAGACTCCGGTTGTAGATAGGTAAACCACTCTTTTCGTGGAAGTTGGCAGGCAGGACAGCAGCTCTGGCGTCGGATCGCGGAAGCCTCCATAGGCGTCGCGCAGGAGCGGCACCGAATGCAGGACCCGGACGCCCGCCGGCAGCGCCCGCCGCAAGTCATCGAGGGTCGACGGATCGTCCAAATCCACTCGCAACAGCCGGGCGCCGGGCAGGCTGAGCCGTTCCGGGCGCCGCGAGGTGGCGAGCACGGGCAGACCGCGCGCCAACAGCCGGCGTGCTACGCGTTCCCCCGTGTAGCCGCAGCCGAGCAGGGCGAACATGTCAGGCTTTCGGGTACTGCCACGGGCCGCGGTATTCGCGGCGGAGCAGGCGGTTGGCTTCGGGCGCGTTGGTGATGGTCTCCTTGACGCCGTCCCAGTCCAGACTGTGGCCGGCGCGGGCGCTGGCCATGCCGAGCAGGCTCACGTTGGTGGAATAGTGCCCGATTTCGATGTCACAAATTGCCCGGCGCTTGTTCTTGATGGCGTCGAGGAAGTCGGCCCAGAGTTCGCGGATGTTCTGGTCGTCCGGGGCGTTCAGCTTCGGGTCTTCGTGGACCGGCGGAAGTTTAGGATTGGCTGGGTGGAACGTCCAGCCATCGCGCCAGCCCAGGTGCAACGTGCCGGCTTCGCCATAAAAATAGCAGCCGATCGCGGTGGACTCGGCGCGGTTCGCGGCATAGCGGCGGTGTTCCCAGGTCATGGTGAACTGGTCGAAATCGTAGGTGGCGATCTGGGTATCGGGGGCGTCAGTGGAATCCGCCAGGATGCGCCGAGCGGCGGTGGAGTATACGCGTTTGGGGTACTTTTCCTCCATGATCCAGAGCACCTGGTCGAACCAGTGAATCCCCCAGTCCGCGATGGTGCCGTTGGCGAAGTCCAGATGCTGGCGGAAGCCGCGTGGATGAATGGATGGGTTGAAAGGGCGGGCGGGCGCCGGACCGAGCCAGAAGTCCCAGTTCAGGCCGGCGGGCACCTCGGCATCGGCCACCTTCTTCCCAGCCCCGCCGCCGGAGTGGACGAAGCAGCGGACCATGCCGACCTTGCCGAGTTTGCCGGAACGAACGAATTCGCGCGCGCTGATGTTGTGCGGCGACGCGCGCCGGTGGGTGCCGACCTGAACCACAGCCCCGGCGGACCGCGCGGCGTTCACCATGGCCCGGCCCTCGAGAATAGTGTGGCCGATCGGCTTTTCGACATAGACATGGGCGCCGGCCTGAACCGCGGCGATCATGGGCAGCGCGTGCCAGTGGTCGGGCGTGCCGACGATGACAATCTCGGGCTTCTCCCTGGCCAGCAGATCGCGGTAATCCTCGTAGCGGCGGGGCTGGTCACGAGTCAGTGGCCCGAGCTTGGCGAGGGCGGCGTCGAGTTGCCGCTGGTCGACGTCGCAAATCGCGACCACTTCGGATTCGCCCGCCTGGACGGCCGTCATGAGGATGTTCATGCCCCACCAGCCGGACCCGATCAGGGCGGTGCGGTAACGCCGGCCTTGCGCGCGCAGCAAGGGTACGGCGCCGGGCGCGGCCGCGAGAAATTGGCGGCGGCTGAGGGGCAGTCTGGGTGGTGTGGGCATCGGGGGGCTCCTTCCGGGGACTCGGAGATTTGCCGATAGTCTATCGCAGCCTGCCCTGCGCTCAGCGGAAGGTATGCAGGGCTTGATCTTCGAGGTGCGGAACCGAGTTGAAAGTGAACAGATCGAGACGGCCGGCGCGGGCGCTGAGAATGGTCATCGCGGTATTCAGCGAGGCTCCGGCAAATCGCATCGTGCGCTCCGCGCCGAGCCCTCCCAGGACTTCGCTCACCCAGATCGAAATCGGCGTCGCGGACGTGAAGACAGCGACTCGGGCCGTCTCGGGCAGTCCGGCGAAATGGGCGCCGGCGCCGCGGACGCGCTCATTGAACCCTGCCCAGGATTCCGCCTCCGTGGGAAAACGGCCGCGAATCCAGGCCTCGACCACGGCGGCGTCCGGGGCCGTCCAGCGGCGATGAATGCCGTCGTCCCCCGAGGCGATCGAGCGCTGCAACTCCTCCCAGTGCGCACGAAAGCCGGCATCAACGGCCGCCAGCTGCGGAGCGATCTGTGCGTAGACCGAGTCGAGGTCGAATTCGCTCCAGCCGGGATCGATCCTGGCCGCTTCCGGGAGTGCAAGAGCGGCGGTTTCCTGCTGCCGGCGAAGGCCGCCGCAGAGGATCGTGTCGAACTGGAGACCCTGCCGGGCGATCCACTCGCCAAGGAGCCGGGCCTGTCGCTGGCCCAAGGGAGAAAGGCGGTCGTAGTCGTCACGGGTGCCCGCCTGACCGTGGCGGAAGAAGTAGATGAGTGCCATGAAAACAATGAGGGTAGCAGAGTCAGAACTCGCTACCCTCGGCGGAAGTCCGCTATTGAGGAACTCTGTGACCGGGTTCAGTCGCCGAAGTAGCCCTGGGCCAGTTCCGGCTTCATTTCGAGCGCCTGCCGCCAGCAGGTGCGGGCTTCGTCGGCCCGGCCCTGCGATTTCAGGGCATGGCCAAGATTCAGCAACGCTTCGGGGAAGTTCGGACGCAGACCCAGCGCCTCGCGGTACAAGGCGACAGCGTCATCCACCTGGCCGCGTTTCTGCAGGAGCAGTCCAGTGTTGTAGAACAGTTCCGGAGACCGCTCGCCGAGATCGATCAGTTTGCCCTGGAGTTCAAGGGCGCGCTGGTGATCCTGCTGCTCGATGGAAAGCGAAGCGAGACCGCGGAGCGCCTCGACGCTGTCCGGATTGATCTGGATGGCCGCATCGAACTGCGCCGCAGCCTTCTCCTTTTCGCCCGTCTGGCGGTAGGCAAGCCCGAGGTTGACACGGGCCTCCAGCCAGTCGCTCTTGCGCGACAGACACGACTCGAAACACTCGATCGCACCCGGGGCATCGCCGCGGGTCAGCCTCAGATACCCGAGGCGGAACCACGCGTCATCCCATTCGTTGTTCCCTTGCAGGAGCTTGGCGTAGAGTTCTTCTGCTTCCTCGGTCTGCCCCTGCTCCTCCATCAGGGCAGCCAGGTTCGACAGCACCTCCGGCGTGGCCGCCTTCAGCCGCAGCGCCTGCTCGTAGGCTTCCCGGGCGCCCTTGGCATTGTTCAAGCCCTGCCGGACCACTCCCAGGTTGGCCCACACCTGCGCATGGTCGGGTTTCAGCTGACTCGCTTCACTGTATGCCTTCTCCGCTTGTTCGAGCCGTTCAATCTTCTGATACGCAACGCCGAGATTGTACCAGCGCTCAAAATGTTCGGGCGTCAGTTCCACCAGCTTGGCGCAATACTTGGAAGCCGCCTCATAGTTATCACCGGCGAAAGCGCACCAGGCGAGGCCTTCCAGCGCAGCCTGCGAGAATGGCCGCAACGCCAGCAGCTTCTCGGCCCAGTCGCGAACCATCTCGGCATTGCCCTTGCGCATCCCGATATGGACGACATTGGCCATCGGCTCCTCGGACGTCGGATTGCGGGCGAGGATCTCCTCGTACAGCTTCAGCGCTTCGTCTTCCTGGCCCAGCAGTTCGAGAGCCACCGCCTTGCCGAACAGGGGCGTCTCCTGATTGGGCGTGTTGCCGATACAGGGCTCAAAGCACTCGAGAGCCTTCTCCGGCTGCTTCAGGTGGAGCAGGCAGATCCCCAGGCCCAGACGGGCATCGAGACGTGCCGGATCGCTCGTCACCACCCGTTGGAAGTTCGCCGACGCCTCGGCCCAGCGGCCCAGCTTTTCCTGACAGACGGCCAGGTTGAAATAGCAGGACGTGGAGTTGGGGTCCAGGTCCAACAGAGCTTCGTAGCTCTTGACCGACTCCTCATACAACTCCAGTTCGAACTGGATGTGGCCCCGTGCCGAGTAAACCTCGCGAGGTGAATCGCCGGTGTCGATGGCGCGCTCGAGCTCCCGGAGCGCCTCCCGGCTTTTTCCATCCAGATGCAGCGTGACCGCGCGAGCCAGCGCGGAGCCGCCTTGCCCCTGAGCCGCGGCGGTGTTCGCTTCCATGACCGTTCTGTTATTCATATTGCTCACTCCACTCTCCTCCCCTCCGCCTGGACGGAATGAGGGGCCAACAGGGCGCAGATCCGCCCGAGATAGTCGTACTGGTGCGTCACCGAGACCCACCGCAGCAGCGCGCGGTCGCCCGGCGGGCTGAAAAATCCAACTCCACCGGCTGCCAGCCGGCTGTCCGTGAACGAATCCACCACCTGGTCCTGCACATACGTGATGAACCTGTCGCCTTTGACCTCCATCCTGACCTTGTACAGCGTGTCGGTCCGGACCGGGATCGGCAGAGGCAGAGTGGTGACCGCCCCCGGGCGGCCTCCGATCACCGGGTAGCGCTGAACCACTGCCTTCGGCAGCGGGCCCGGTTGCGTGATCAGAATCCGGATCACGTGATAGTTCTTTTCGTCCGCCGCCCGAACCACCCAGTTCAGGCTCCGGCGGTCAATCTGAGCAAGGAAAGCAACTTCATAGTCCCGCATCCCGGATGTGGGGCCGTACAGGGCCAGCCGCCCCGGCGACACAAAGTTCGCAGCGTTGTATTGCCACGTCTTCGCCCAGCCGGGCCCGCCACTCCAGGCGCCGAGCCCGCTGCGGAAGTCGTCCACCAATCTGATTGCGGCGCGCTCCATGATCACTTTCTGCAGGGTCGAGAACCGGTCCCCCAACACTGTGGGCGCCTCGGCCTGCTCGGCGGCCCCGGCCTGCCCTGCTGCTGGATTGATCGGCTGATCCGGGATCAAGCTGTAGACCACAAGGACCAAAACGGCCGGGATGGCCAGGCTGACCCATTTCAAATCCGCCGGAGCGTGCCGCCACGCTCCGCCCCACCTCGGCAGCCGGGGCATCCGCAACCACTCAAAATTGAGCCGCTTCCGGCGGACCACCTCGACCGGCCGCGGCCCGGACCCGTCAGCGTGATCCAATCGCAGTCCGCTCCCGCGCAGCTCAGGCATCGCCTCCATCGGTTCGTGCCAGTACGATCGCGCGGCTTTCTCGCTTCTGCGGGCGGCCACCCGGTTTCCACCCATCGCGCGCGGACAGTGAATCGGAAGCGCCCGGGTCAGTGCCGGCGGGATGCCGGCCTCACGCTCCACGTCTTCGCCAGACCCTTCCACCGCGGCCAGAACCGGCGCTGACATTAACCCGCCCGCCACTGCGAACTCTTCTGACTCCAGTACGGCAGCGGTTGATTCGATTGGGCCAGTCACCTGCTCGACGCTCGCCACGTGCCGGGGCGCCAGAGGATCTGGCACAGGCGCAGCCACCGCCACAGCCGCCGGTGCAGCAATCGCCGCGGCCAACCCGACGGCCGCAACCGGAATTCCCGAGGGGCCAGCATTCGCAAGCACAGGTTCAACCGGATTCCAGTCCGGCAGGGGGAATTCCGGCTCACGCCCTGGCTTTCCAGGCATCGCGCCCCCGGCCCCGGTCCGCAATTCGAACAGTCCAGTCACCGGCAGGGGGCTGGCGACGTCACAGACTGCCGCTTCAGGCAGCCGGTATTCCATCGTCTGGTCTGGCAATCCCGGCGTCAGCATCGACTCCGTCCAACGGACGGGCGGGCCAAAGAATGGCAGAGGAAGGCCCCCCAGCGCCATCACTGCGGTCATCGGAGTTGTAGCGGCATAGCCAAAGCCGGGTGACGCAAAATCCAGGCGCGCCGGGGGCCGCTCCGGCTCTCGATCCGAATGAGCCCAACCCGGGTCACTGTGCAGTCCGGCTGGACGAATTGAAGCCCCGGAAGGCTCCGGCGAAATCACCCGGTACAGCCGTTTCACCAGTGGTGGCGCCTCTTCGGCCCGGGCCACCTCCCACTCCACCTGCCGGAGGGGCGGCACCATCCGAACCGGCTCGGGTGTCAGATCCAGACCGGAACTCCACACTTCCATCGGCGCCGCTTCCAGCCGCTCCACCCCCATCAGGGCAGTCCTGCCAGTTCCCGCCAGAATCCGGACTGCGGTCAGCGGGAGAAGCTCCGCGAATGGCGGATCCGCTGGTTCGGCCATCTCCTGGCCACGATGCACCCCGCAAAGCACCGGCAATGTGGGATCCGCCGCCGGTGCCATCGCGGCAACCGTCCGGACCACCTCCGCTGTCGCCAGAACCGGCATCTCCGCCGGCGCCCAGCTCATCGGATGCTCCAGGCCATGACTCCGGTTGCGCGGCAGGACCACCGGACTCACCGGCGCCACCGGAGTCCCCATCGCCCAATACGGATCCAACGCCAGCACGTGCAGCCTGCGCCGCCCGACCACCCCGATCTTCTCGGCCAACGGCCCTGCCTCGGGCGGATCCGGGACCCGTACCGGGGACTTCTTGCGCACCGCAGGCTGGGGCGGCGGCTCCAGCCTCCTCCCCGCTTCCTGCAGCCGGCTCAGGGCTATCTGTTGCTGTTGTTGCTGAAAGGCAGAACGGTGCGCATCGCTGCAGAACTCCTCGTTGGAGAATCTGCGCAAAAACGGCACTTTTTTACCGCAATGCAGGCATCGCATGGCGCTGGTTCTGACCTTCCAAGTTTCATCCTAGGAAGATCGGACGGGAATTCCTATTCACAAGAAGACTTACCCGCGCTCGGTGTTCTCAGGCGTCTTTCGACTTTGCTCAGTCGATCCCCTTAGGCCCGCCGCCCGCCCGCAGATCCGCAGATCCTCTCTAAACCATTGACTACAAAAAGAAAACGCCCGCCGAAACGGCGGGCGCTGGAGGAGGAACGATTCTGCCTGGTTCTCAGGTCACAATGGTTCGGGAAAATGAAGATTCGACTTGGCCAGCGCCTTGTCGAGCAGTTCAACCGCTTCCGGCTCTTTCAAGCCGCGCGAGGTCGCCAATTCGCTCACCAGCATCAGCCGGGCTCGATCCAGCATCTTCTTCTCGCGGAACGAAAGAGGCTTGTGGGCCTGGAGAATCACCAATCCCTTGAGGACCTCCGCCACTTCCAGCAGGCTGCCGCTCTGCATCTTGGCGGAGTTCTCCTTGAACCGGTCTTTCCAGTCCGGACAGTTCTTGCACTCGCCGCCGGCCAGGAAGTTCAGCATCTTGGCAATCTCACCGTTTCGGGTCACCTTCCGCAACCCCACGTGCGACACGTGGGAAAAAGGCACCATCACCGTCAGACTGTTGTATGAGAGCTTTAAAAGGTAGAACTTCTCGGATTGCGTGCCGAAGGAACGAGCACTGATGTTCTCGATCGTGCCTACCCCATGGTTCGGGTAGACAACCTTCTCACCGACTTGAAAGGTCATGCGCGGACCTCGCTACCACTCACTTGGAGTTGTTGTCTTGGGTACACCACCGTTGAACCCAACTGTAAACCCTTTACAACCCGTTGTCAATGAAAATCGATCAGAAGCCCTGTATTTTCATCATTTCTAAGACTTAATCATCCCGGCGCCACCATCCCGCAAAGTCTGTATTTCGGATACCGGAATCCTTGTAGTTCACGTTTGCCACCTGCACGGGGTGGTACCTGCGTTTCATTTGTTCATTGTGTTCAATGATTACGAAAACTTGTTCATTTCGGATCGGATGTACCGCAGGTTTCGCCCCATATCCGCCCTCACGTCCCCTGAGGGAGACGATGTCTCCAGGTTTGCGAAACCCTCAAATCCAATCTCTACTATCATTTGCAGTAATTCCGGCCAGCGCAGCAGACCCTCGCCCAGGTAGTGGGGATTGTCCTTGATATGGACCTGACAGATCCGTGCCGCCCCCAGCCATCGAAGCTCTTTATAGGGGTCATGGCCCCAATTCATCGAATTCCCCGGATCATAATAGACTTTGAGGCCCTCGCTGTCGACCTCATCGAGAATCCGGGCGTTGTGCTCCGCTGAAATCGTGTTCTCCAGGCCCAGCACGACCCCCTGCCCCGCCGCTTCGCGCGCCAGTCCCCTCAGTGCTGCCGCCACCCCGGACAGATCGGCCCGGGTCTTCAACTCACAGTCTCCAAAGAACGGCAGCAGCAATACCTTCGCTCCCAGTTCCCGGGTCAACCGGATGGAATCCCTCACCCACCGGGCGCTCTCCGGGTCGTTGGCCAGGCAGTTGACGTGCAGACGGTCCACACAGGTGCCCGCGATGGCGATTTTGTGTTCCCGGAAGGCCGATTTGTAGGCGGCTATGGCCTCCGGGCGATCGACGGGCATCCGCCCATCGTCCGTCTTCCGGCCGAAACTGATTTCGACGCCATCAAAGCCAATCGACGCGGCGAGCGCCACCGAAGACGGGTCCGCGCCCTTGCGCAGGTTCCAGTCGGTTACCCCGATTCTGATCTTGGGCGGGGCAGCGGACAGCAGCACGGGCGCGGCGAACGCAGCGCCCAGCAGGCAGCGACGCGTCATCCGGGTCGGGTCGGTCATGGTTCGGTATCTCCTTCATTCTTCGCGACTGGGCCAGCCAGCAACTCGTCCGAAAGGCGGACAGCCGCCACGGGCCGGCCATCAATCGCCTCCTTGAACCGGGCAACCTGAATGTCAATGGGAGCAGGGGTGATTCCCCCCTGCAACTGGAGGTGGCCTGCCCGGGTCTGCCATTCCAATTGGACCGCCGGTCCCGCCCTCTCCAGGCGGAACGGCATCGCCGCGCAGTCGCGCGCGAACGTCTCCGCGTTGCCGGGCGGGCCGAGAGCGAGCGTGAACGCCACCCACGCCTCCGGCACCCGGCTCCACTGCACCTCGCGAGGACCGCCTTCGGGCAGCAGGTCCACCGTCAACACCAGGCTGTTCGAGGCGCTCGTCACTTTCCGCCGAATCCCGGAACCGCCAAATCGCCCGTCCCGGACATTCAGCCATGCATTCAGTTGGGGAGAGTCCAGTTTGAAGACTTCGTCCGCGAAGTCATACTTCCACCCCGAATCGAAGCCCTCGAAATCGAATTCGACGAACAGCCGCCCGCTCCGGAACCGCCCGTTCTTCACCGGGTCGAGCGAGATGTGGCGGTCCCCGCCCGGACTGCGAAAGTTGATCAGACCCACAATGAAGTTCTGACTCTGCACACTGAACAACAGCGCGGACGAGAAGTCATAGCCGTCCTTGATCACCCGCAACCCAATGTAGCGCGCCGGCCTGCCCGTGCCGCCCCAGTAGCCCAGCAGCGGCCGCCGCTGGTTCCAGAAATCCCCCCGGTTCACGGTGCCAATCGAAAACTCGCGCGCCAGCCAGGTTGTCCCCTGCACCCGCGTCTCGCCCGGCTTGCCTCCAGGAAACCACTCGCGATGCTCCCGGGGCGCCGCCACCTCGATGAACCGGGAGACCATCGCCTCCGGGCACCGGAAATCGTGAATCCCCGCCTCCAGATCGGGCGGCAACAGCCGTTCGGGATCCTTTCTGGCATCGACGAGGAGAATCCGGTTGCCCAGCGCCTTCGCCAGCCACGCCGGATTGCCCAGATCCGTCGAATAACACCGGCTCATTGGCCCGGCGAACTGCCAGCGCGCCGCATCCCAGCGCGCGGCCAGGTGCGCCCACACCCGCTCCTCGATCCGTGCCGCCATGCGCCGCGCTCCTTCATGCCGCACGTGCATCCGGATCCGCGTCAGATTGGCGATCGTCACCCGCGCATACGTCGGCGAATTGTACTCGGCAAAGCTGCCGGTTTCATCAATCGCGCGCGCCAGGCGCTGGATCCGCTCCGTGGCGTAATCGAGCAGCGGCCCGTCGCCCAGCACCTCCGCCGCGGCCAGCGTGACGAAGGTCCCCTTGGCCGCGATGTTGGTGTAGTTCATGCTGACGTTGCGGCGAACGATCGACGCGGCCGCATGCCGGATCGCCTCGCGAACCCGGGTCCGCAGCGATTCACCCAACCGCTCTCCATGCCGGAGGTCGATCAACAGCAGCGTCGCCCCATTGAAATCGGCCCAGTTCCAGTCCGCGGGCGCCATCTTCTCCGGTGGTTCCTCGAGATACCAGCCCCAGAGGCCATACCATTTGCTGCCCGGATCGATATTCTGGAGCGCAATCACCCGGTCGATTACCGCCAGCGCCCGCTCCCGCCGCTCCTCTTCGCCCGTTTCCAGCAGACCCAGCGCGTACTCGAGCGATTCGCGCGTGGCGTGCACCCGCCCGTTCCTCAATTGGGTGTGATACCGGTACCCGGCGCCGATCAACCGGGTCACCATCCGCTCTTCCGGGTTGAAGCGCTGGTCCTCCACCGCCACCGCTTTGCGCACCAGGATGGCATCCCACCCGGCGGGCCATCCTGCTTCCGCCGCCGCTTCACGGGGCCGGGCGCAGCCTGCCAGCGCGGCGGCGGTCACGGGAAAAGCGCGGCGGCTGAGCATGGGCGGAGTCCAAACGCGGTCCAATGCCGCGT
>DNFG01000286.1:20337-20493 GCA_003487005.1 Bryobacterales bacterium | reverse complement strand
CGTCTGCGCCGGCGGCGACGGAGGCGCGGGCCATGGGGATGACTTTGTCGCGGCGGCCGGTGCCGTGGGAGGGGTCGGCCATGATGGGCAAGTGCGAAAGTTTCTTGACGACGGGGATGGCGGCGAGGTCCATGGTGTTGCGGGTGTAGGTCTCGA
>DNFG01000286.1:17350-20085 GCA_003487005.1 Bryobacterales bacterium | reverse complement strand
TTGATGTCGGTGGTGTTGCGGGTGTAGGTCTCGAAGGTGCGGATGCCGCGTTCGCAGAGGATGACCTGGTAGTTGCCGCCGGAGAGGATGTATTCGGCGGAGAGGAGGAGTTCCTCGATGGTGGCGGCGATGCCGCGTTTAAGGAGAATGGGGCGGGGGGAGCGGCCGAGTTCGCGGAGCAGGGTGTAGTTCTGCATGTTGCGGGCGCCGACCTGGAGGACATCGGCGTAGTGTTCGAGCAGGGGGATCTGGGTCTGGTCCATGACCTCGCTGACGACGAGGAGATCGTGGGCGTCGGCGGCGGCGCGAAGCAGGCGGAGGCCCTCTTCGCCGAGGCCCTGGAAGCTGTAGGGCGAACTCCGGGGTTTGAAGGCGCCGGCGCGGATCATTTTGGCCCCGGCGCGGGCGACAGCGGCGGCGGTGGTCTGGATCTGGTCCTCGGTTTCGACGCTGCATGGCCCGGCGGCGACGACGAGTTCAGGGCCGCCGATTTTAACGCCGTTAGCGAATTCGATGATGGTGCCTTCGGGCTTGAAGGCGCGGGCGGCGAGTTTGTAGGGCGAGGTGACGCGATGGCACTCCTTGACGCCGGGCATGACCTGGAGGTCGTCAGGTGAGAGGTCGCCTTCGGGGCCGACGCCGCCGAGGACGGTGTGGATCATGCCGGTGGAGCGATGAACCGAGAAATTGAGCATGACGAGGCGGTCGATCACGCTCTGGATCTGCTCTTCGGTGGAGCCGGCCTCCATAACCACGATCATGACTGGTTCTCCTTCTCCATCCGTTCGCGTTGCAGGGTGCGCATTTCGTCGATGATGCGTTCAAAGAGGCGGCGGACGGCGGCCTCGGAGAGGGGGCCGCCATTGCCGCCGATGACGTTGCGGAAGACGGCGTCCTCGCGTTTGGGCTCGTAGATGGGGAACTGCATTTCTTTCTTGATCGCACCGATTTTTTCGACGACGGCAGCGCGGGCGTTGAGGCGTTCGAGGATGGCGAGGTCGATTTGATCGATGGCGTCGCGGTGCTGGTCGAGGAGGCGGAGGGCTTCTTCCTGGGTCACTGGGAGGCCTCCGCGGGGGTAGTGAGTTCCCGGGCAAAGGCTTCGAGGCGGGCGGGGAGACCGGGATCGGAGCCGTGGTCTTCGACGAGGCGCATCAGGGCGCTGCCGACGACGGCGCCGTCGGCATACTGGCCGATGGCCTGGACGTGCTCGGCGCGAGAGACGCCGAAGCCGACGGCGACGGGAAGATCGGAGAGGATGCGGATCTTTTCGACGAGCGGAGCGACGCCGGCGGCGACGGAATCCTGCTCGCCGGTGACGCCGGTACGGGAGACGACGTAGATGAAGCCGGAGGAGTATTCGGCGACGAGTTTGAGGCGGCGTTCGGTGCTGGTGGGGGCGGCGAGGAAGACGGTGTCGAGGCCGTGGCGGCGGAGTTGGGCGACGGGTTCGGCGGCCTCTTCGACGCTGAGGTCGGTGAGGAGGACGCCGTCGATGCCGCGGCGGGCGGCCTCTTCGCCGAGTCGGTCGAATCCGAAGCGGAGCAGCGGGTTCATGTAACTGAACAGGAGGATGGGGATCTCACTTCTTTCGCGGATGCGGCTGGCGATCTCGAGGACGCGGGCGACGGTGGCGCCGGCGTGGAGGGCGCGGTCGGAAGCGCGCTGGATGACGGGTCCGTCGGCGATGGGGTCGGAGAAGGGGACGCCGAGTTCGAGGATATCGGCGCCGCCGCGTTCGAGGGCGAGGGCGAGTTCGGGGGTCAGATCGGGGCTCGGGTCGCCGGCGGTGAGATAGGCGACGAGAGCGGGCCGGCCCTGGAACTTGCGCTGGGCGAAGCGGCGTTTGATACGGGGACTACTTTCCATCGGGGTTATCCAATTCCGGGAGGTTTTCGCGGTAGATGTCGGTGTCTTTGTCGCCGCGGCCGGAGAGGTTGACGAGGAAGATCCGGCCTTCGGCGGAGGGGGCGCGGCGGAGGGCTTCGGCGACGCCGTGGGCGGATTCGAGGGCGGGGATCAGGCCTTCAGTGCGGGCGAGGGTCTGGGCGGCGGCGAGAGCTTCGGCGTCGTTGACGGAGACATACTCGGCGCGTTTCTGGTCGTGGAGCCAGGAGTGTTCGGGGCCGATGAGGGCGTAGTCGAGGCCGGCGGAGACGGAGTGGGTCAACGAGACCTGGCCTTCGGCGTCCTGGAGGAGGTAGCTGTATGCGCCGTGAAGGACGCCGGGGCTGCCGCCTTCAAAGCGGGCGGCGTGCTGGCCGATGCCGGGGCCGCGTCCGCCGGCTTCGACGCCGACGAGGGCGACATCGCGGTCGGGGACGAAGGCGGTGAAGATGCCGATGGCGTTGGACCCGCCGCCGACACAGGCGAAGACGGAGTCGGGGAGGCGTCCGGTGCGTTCGAGGATCTGGGCGCGGGCTTCATCGCCCATGCAGCGATGGAAATCGCGGACCATCATCGGGTAGGGGTGAGCGCCGAGGGCGGAGCCGAGCAGGTAATGCGTCTCGTGGACATTGGTGACCCAATCGCGCATCGCTTCGCTGATGGCGTCCTTGAGGGTGCGGGAGCCGTTGTTGACGCCGGCAACGCGGGCGCCGAGCAGGCGCATGCGAAAGACGTTGAGGCGCTGGCGGCGCATGTCTTCCTCGCCCATATAGACGGTGCAGTCCATGCCGAACAGGGCGCAGACGGTGGCGGTGGCGACGCCATGCTGGCCGGCGCCGGTCTCGGCG
>DNFG01000286.1:14133-17114 GCA_003487005.1 Bryobacterales bacterium | reverse complement strand
CTGGCCGGCGCCGGTTTCGGCGATGATGCGTCGTTTGCCCATGCGCCGGGCAAGCAGGACCTGGCCGAGGCAGTTATTGATCTTGTGGGCGCCGGTGTGGAGGAGGTCTTCGCGTTTGAAGAAGAGGCGGGCGCCGCCGAGTTGGGCGGAGAGGCGCTTGGCTTCGTAGAGCGGGGTGGGGCGGCCGGCGTAATTGTGGAGCAGATCGTCGAGTTCGCGCTGGAACTCCGGGTCCTGGCGGGCGTCGCGGTAGGCCTGTTCGAGTTCTTCGAGCGGAGCCATCAGGGTTTCGGGGACATACCGGCCGCCGTAGGGGCCGAAGTGGCCGCGGGCGTCGGGCAATTGCGGTGGAGTGCTCATCTAGTCGGTCTCCCTCACGGCCTTGACGAAGGCCTTCATCTTTCCATGATCCTTCCGGCCGGGTTCGATCTCCAACCGGGAGCAGGCGTCGACGCCCCAGGGGCGGACCTGGCGGACGGCGGCGGCGACATTGTCGGGGCCGAGTCCGCCGGCGAGGATGATGGCACGGCCGGCCTCGCGGGCGATGGTCCAATCGAAGGTGCGTCCGGTGCCGCCGCGTTCGGGTCCGGCCGGGGTATCGAGCAGGATGATCTCGGCGAGGCTTTGGCGCGCCAGGGCCTGCCAGCCCGGGGAACCGGCGGAGAGGGCCTGCCACCAGCGGAGGCGGACGGGGCGATCGGGGGCGCCGTGGAGTTGGACGGCGTCGAGTCCGACGAGGGCGGCCATCTCCTCCATCTCCTCGGCGGTGGCGTCGACAAAGACGCCGATGCGGAGGACGTCGGGGGGCAGGTCTCGAACGACGCAGCGGGCCTGGGCTTCGTTCACATACCGGGCGCTCCCTGGCCAGAAGTTGAGGCCGATGGCGTCGACGCCGGCCTCGGCGGCGGCCTGGGCGTCGCCGGGGGTGGTAATACCGCAGATTTTGACGCGCGTCATGAGCGCAATGCCCGCAGCGTGGCCGCAGGGTCTCCCGACTTCATCAGATATTCGCCGACCAGGAATGCGTGGAAGCCGGCGGCGCGGAGGCGCAGCACGTCATCGGGGCCATGGATGCCGCTTTCGGCGACTTTGACAAGGCCGGAGGGGATCAGGGCGGCGAGGCGTTCAGAGGTTTCGAGCGAGACGGTGAAGGTGCGCAGATCGCGGTTGTTGACGCCGACGATTTCGGCGCCGGATTCGAGCGCCCGGTCGAGTTCGGCTTCGTCGTGGACTTCGACGAGGGAGGCCATGCCGAATTCGGCGGCGAACTGGCGGAAGGCCTTGAGTTGAGGCCGGTCGAGGAGGGCGGCGATGAGCAGGATGGCGTCGGCCCCGGCGCCGGCGGCCTCGATGATGTCGAGTTCGTCGATGGTAAAGTCCTTGCGCAGGACGGGGACCATGGCGGAGGAGCGGGCCATTTTCAGATCGCTGAGGGAACCCTGGAAGAAGTCGCGGTCCGTCAGGACGGAGAGAGCGGCGGCGCCGCCGGCAAAGTAGGAGCGCGCCTGGGCGCCGGGGTTGAAGTCGGGGGCGAGCACGCCCTTGCTGGGGCTGGACTTTTTGATTTCAGCGATGATGGCCGGGGGGCGGGCCGTGAGGGCGGCCTTGAAGTCGCGGCGCTGTCCGCTCTGGTAGCGGGCGTTCTGCTCCATGCCCTTGCGCAGAGGGGCCTTGGCGGCCACTTCCTGCCGTTTGCGGTCCACGATCCGGGCGAGAATGTCGGGGATTTCCTGGGTCATGAAGGGAAACCTTCAGGATATCAAAAAGGCGTCCGCAATCCCGCAAAAAGCGGCAGGGCCTCGCCCGGATGGGGAGGCCCTGCTGGCAGCTCTGATTGGAATCTGGATTAGTTCCGGTCAGGCAGGATGATGAAGTCGAAGGGAGCGCCACCGCCGACGGCATCAACAGCGATCACGGTCCGGATCATGTTGTTCCAGGTGACGAGACGATGGGAGTCGATGGCCACCGTCTTGGTCCCGGCGACAGCAACGCGAGCCTGGTAGTTGCCGGTGGGCACGGTGAGGTAGTTGGAAGCGGCCTTGAAGGGGACGTTGCTCAAGGTGGCGTCCTTCCCCATGAGGGTTTCGAAGGGGGTGGTGACGTAGACATCGACCGCGGGGGCGCCGGGAGCGCCGTGCACGACGCGGATCTTGACACCGTTGTTGGCAGGCAGTTCGTTGTCGTCCGCGAGGACCACCACTTCAAAACCGGGGGCGCCGCCGCCGGCGTAGCCCATGGCGATGGCGGTGTAGTCCTGGCCAGCGGCGAGCGTGGCAGGCAGGGTGGCGACGACCGTGTCGGTACCGGTGACATTGATGCCGAAAGTGTAAGCGCCGGCGGGGACGGACAGATACTCGGAATATTGACGGAAGGGGAGGTTCTCCAGGACCTTCGCGCCATTCACGGTGATATCAACGGCGGGCGCGTCAGGGGAGGCGTGGACGACGCGGATGCGGGCATTGGTGGCCTGAGCGGAGGCAAGACCGCTCGTGAGGATCAGCAGCGCGGCTGCGGACAACAGAAACTTTTTCATGATTTTCCCTCTGTCTTGAACTTGGGGCTGTATCGCCCCACGTAGACTGAGGTGCTCGAACTGGTCTGGCGGGTGTATTTTATTGACTCAAAAAAAATCGTAGCGGATGCCGGCGCGGACGAGACGCGGCGGGCCGAGCAACGGTGTGGGACTGAATCCGGCGACGATTTCGCGGTCCAGAGCGTTTTCGACGGCGAGCACGCCGGACCATTTCGCGCCGAGCCGATGTTGGGCCGTGACGTGCGCAACAGCGAAGCCGGGCAGGCGGAAGCGGTTCAAGTCGTCTTCGAACTGCAGGGAACTGCCGCGCACTCCGGCGGCGAGCGATGCCCGTGCGCTGGTCCACAAGAGTTGGCCGGAAAACTGGTGACGCGGGATCTGAGGCAGCCAGAGGCCGCCGGCGAAATTGGAGCGGGCCCAGAGCCAGTTGCCTTCGGCGCGCAGGCGG
>DNFG01000286.1:0-13768 GCA_003487005.1 Bryobacterales bacterium | reverse complement strand
GGCGGGGGTGACGGAGCGGGTGACGTTGGTGATCAGGTCACTAAGCGAGTTGCGGAAGAAAGTAACCGTGACCAGGGTCCGCTCGAGGCGGAAGTCGGCGCCGGCCTCGAGGCCGGTCAGGGCTTCGGGGCCGAGCGCGGGGTTGGCCTGAGTGAGGGCGTTACCGGCGCGGAAGTCGCGGTAGAGTTCATTGAGTGTCGGTGCGCGGAAGGCGCGGTAAGCGGAGGCGCGGGCGCGCCAGAGTCCCTGGGTGAAGGTGAAGCCGCCGCTGGGGCTCCAGAATTCGCGGGCGCCGGCGACGTGGCGGCGCAGACCGCCGAGCCAGCGGGTTTTCTTCCACGCGCGGTCGGTTTGGACGAAGAGGCCGTGCTGGGTCTGGGCGCCGCCGCCTTCGCGGTAGCCGGCGGGGAAGAGGGTTTCGCGGCTGACGCCCTCGGCGCGGTTGAGGTCGGCGCCAGCGAGCAGGTTCCAGCTTGCGCCGCTGCCGCGCCAAAGCAGCGCGCCGCCGGTGGCATCGGCGGGGACGCTCTGCAAGGTGGTCAGGCGCTCGGAGGCTCGGCCCGCGGTGATGGCGGAAAAGCTGGCTCGGTATTCGACGCGGCTGTGGTAGCCGAGGGCGGAGAACAGGCCCGCTCCGGCTTGCCGGGTGTAGTGGGCGGCGGCGGTGCCGAGGCCGGTGGAATTGCGCTGGAGAGCAGTGCCGTTGTCGCGTTCTTCGGCGAGCACATCGGCGCGCAAAAAGAGATTCTGACCTGCGCCAGCGCGGTCGAGGCGCAGCGCGCCTCCGGTGAAGCGGGTATTGGCCCGGGTGTCAATCACTCCGCGCACACTCGCGGGAACGATATAGTAGCCATCCGTGGTGAAGGCGCGGCCATGGCCCGACAACCACCAGCCTGGGCCGGGTTGCCACGCGCCGCCGGCATTCAACTGATGGGTGCCCCGGTTGCCGGTTTCGTAGCCCATCGTCCAGCGGCGGGCAGCGGGTTCACGCGAAAACAGGGCGACGGCGCCGCCCATGGCGCGATCGCCGAAGACGCTGGTGGAGGCGCCGCGCGAGACTTCGACACGCTCGAACTCTTCCGGTGCGAGGCGGGTCCAATAGACCCAGCCGCCGAACGGGTCGTTGACCGGAATGCCGTCCCACAGGACGAGTGTCCGGCTGGCGCCGGTGGAGCCGAGGCCGCGCAGCGAGACGCCCTGGGTGGTGGGATTGGCGGCGAGGGAACTGGTCCGGCGGAAGAGGGCGAAGCCGGGGATCATGCGCAGGCGGTCGTCGATGTTAACACCCGGCGTGGCGGCGAGGGCGTCGCGGGACCAAGTGGTGATGGAGGCGGGCGATTCGGCTTCGATGCGTTCGGCGACCGTGATGGTGGTGGCGAGGGGTTCAACCGGGGGGGGCGGGTCTTGTGCCCAGCCAGGCGTCAGGGCCGACAATGCGAGCGCCCAGCCAGCCATTGTCCGCGGGGTCCAGATTCCGGGTGGTGAATACAACTTGCGCACAGTCTTCCAGAAGGGGCGTCAGCGCGTCAGCCCGCCTGCGGCGGGAGGCGAGCGCCAGATACCTCAGGATAGCGTAGACATCGCCCTCGACCGGGGTCAGCACATCAAAATCCTGGGTCCGGAAACGGACACGCGCACCCTGAGCGGTCAGGCGCCAGGCCAGATAGGCGCAGCACTCGACGGACTCCTCGAACCATTCGTCGTGTTCGGGGCCGGCCTGGAGGTCGAGGGCGAGATCGATCAGATGTTCCTGCTCCCGGGCGAACTCTCGCACCTGGAGTTCTCCGGTGTGCGCGGTGGCCTTCCAATCGACATGGCGGGCGCTTTCCAACTGCTGATAAGGGCGGATGCGGTAGAAGTCGTGGCCGCGGCCACGGAACAGGGTTTCGGCTTCACCCTGCACGTCCGTCAGGATCTCTTCGAAGGCCGGTTTGGGTTCGAGCGCCGGGTAGACGATCACGTCGCGGCGCATGGTCACCTGCATCCGGCGCTCGGCGAAGCCGAAGGGGAATCGCGAGGCGAACTGGAAGCTGTCCTCGCGATGGACGCCGCGGCGGCGGAAGTGGACTTCCATCATCTCTTCGATCGTGGCGCCGCCGGGCAGCACGGGAAAGTAGAGAGAACCGGCGAAAACGCTGTCCTCAACCCCCGACAGATGCAGCGAAAACGAGGGGAACCACCGCTTCTCGTTCTTGAGCAGGATGCGCGCCTCGGTGGCTCTTCGGGCGCAGACATGGTCCGGCAGCAGCACGTCCAATTCCAGCCCCGACAAGCCCAACCGGCTGACGAATCCCGAAACCATCAGCGTCGCCAGCATCGCCGCGAGCAGCAGAAACAGCAGATTATTGGCCGAAAGGAACGCCGCGAGGCCGACCATCACCGAAGCGGCGATATAAACCGCGCCCGATTTGGTGACCCGCTCACGGACGCGCATCTTCAGCCAGCGGCGAAACCACCGCCAGCGCCGCCCGGCCCAACTTTGCATCCGCCGCAGTTTCATTTGTGACGCGTTCGTCCCAACCATGCCACAATGGCAGGTTTATGTCGAGTCCCGCCCAGCCCCGCCTGCAACGCTCGCTCGGCCTGTTCGAGTTGCTCATTATGGGCGTCATCATGGTGCAGCCGACCGCGCCGATGCCGCCGTTCGGCGCTATCAGCGACGGAGCGAAGGGCCATGTCGTCACCGTCGTCCTGATGGCCATGTTCGCCATGATGCTGACCGCGATCAGTTATGGCCGGATGGCGCGCGCCTACCCGCTGGCCGGTTCAGCCTATTCCTACGTGGCGCGCGAGGTGCATCCGGCGGCGGGCTACATCACCGGGTGGTCGATGCTGCTGGATTATGTCGTCAATCCCGTGATCTGCACGATCTGGTGCGCGAAAGCCATGCTGAACCTGTTTCCGCAGGCGCCCTACGCGTTCTGGGCGATCTTCTTCGTGGCGCTTTTCACCGGGTTGAACCTGCGCGGCATCCGGGCCACCGCGCGGACCAACCAGATTCTGACGGCCATCATGGGGGTGGTGATCGTCTGGACCGTCGGCGCCATGATCCGCTTCGTTTTCGGGAACGAACCCGCGTCTTCGGACTTCATTCGCCCCTTCTATGATCCCGACCTCTTCTCCTGGCGCTCGATCTCGAACGGCGCCTCGATCGCCGTGCTGACCTACATCGGCTTCGACGGCATTTCGACCCTGTCCGAGGAGGTCAAGAACCCGCGGCGGAACATCCTGCTCGGGACGGTTGGCACCTGTCTGATCATCGGGATCCTGTCGCTGGTCCAGGTGTACTGGGGCCAGATGGTCTGGCCCGCGAAAGAGGCCTATCCGGACATCGACACGGCCTACCTGCACATTGCCGGACGCGCGGGCGGCGACCTCCTGTTCCAGACCCTGACGTGGATTCTGGTGCTGGCCACGATCGGCTCGGCTTCGGGCGCGATGCTGGCCGGCGCGCGGCTTTTATACGGCATGGGCCGCGACGGCGCCCTGCCGAAGGGCTTCTTTGGGCATGTTCATCCCGTCCGGCGGATTCCGAGCAACAATGTGCTGCTGATTGGGGTCGTGTGCCTGGTGGGCGCGTTTCTGATCAGCTACCAGATGGGCGCCGAACTGCTCAATTTTGGGGCTTTGATCGGGTTCATGGGCGTCAATCTGTCGTCTTTGCTGCACTACTACGTACGCAAACGCGACCGCCACTGGTCCCATCTGGTCTTCCCGGCGGTCGGTTTCCTGGTCTGCTTCTACCTCTGGCTCAGCCTGAGTTGGACGGCCAAACTGGTGGGGGCTTCCTGGATGACGTTTGGTGTGGTGTACGGCGCCTGGAAGACCCACGGTTTCAAGAAGGATCTGATCAACTTCGACGTGCCCACCGACGACTAGTCCGGGGCGGGCGCGGAAACCGGCCCGCCGGATGCAAATTTTGGCGTCTCCCCGGCTGTTGCCATCATCTATCTAGGAGTGCTTTGGTCCGGATTTATCTGCATGATAAATAATGAGGCAGGCCGCGTCCGGGCGGCTTGACCAGGCTCGCCGGGGATGCTACCTTGTCATAAAGGACCGAATTAGTCCGAGATGCTAAAGCTCACCAAGAAAGCCGACTACGGCCTGATCAGCCTCAAGCACCTGGCCCTTCGACCGGACCGGGGCGCTTCGAGCGCGAAGGAGATGTCGGAAGCATACCGGATTCCGCTCCCGATTTTGGCTAAAGTGTTGCAAAGAATGGTGAAAGAAGGGTTTCTGTTGTCCGAGCAGGGAACCAATGGCGGATACCGGCTGGCCCGAGACCCGGCGACGATCACCACGTTGGAGGTGATTCGGGCGATCGATGGACCGATCATCCTGACTTCGTGCTTCACCGACCACGGTGACTGCGATCTGTCGGAGAACTGCACGGTGCGCGAGCCGCTGCGCAAAGTGCATGAAGGAATCTTGCGGCTGCTGGACAGTATCACAATATCGGACCTGACGGACGAGACGGGGACGCCTGGGGTGCTGCCGCCCCAGGCGGAAATAGCTGGTCTGACGGTTCTGCGAAGTTAAGGGAGAGAGTTTAGGAAGCCATGTTGAAATTCCCGATTTATCTGGACAACCACGCCACCACGCCAATGGACCCGCGCGTGTTTGAGGCGATGAAGCCGTTCTTCATCGAGCACTTCGGCAACGCCGCCAGCCGCAACCACGCCTTCGGGTGGGAAGCGGAAGAGGCGGTCGAGAAGGCGCGCAAGCAACTGGCTGAGCTGGTTGGCGCCACGGCGAAAGAGATCGTGTTCACGAGCGGCGCCACGGAGTCGAACAACCTGGCGCTGAAGGGCGTGGCCGAGATGTATGCCCAGAAGGGTAACCACATCATCACGGCCGCGACCGAGCACAAAGCGGTACTGGACACCTGCAAGCGGCTGGAAAAGCATGGCTGCAAGGTGACGTATCTGCCTGTGCGCCCGGACGGGCTGATCGATCTGGACCTCCTGAAGGACGCCTTCACCGATCAGACGATCCTGGTTTCGATCATGTACGGGAATAACGAGATCGGTACGATTCAGCCGATCCGCGAGATCGGCGCGATGTGCCGGGAGCGCGGCGTTCTGTTGCACACCGACGCGACGCAGGCGGTCGGCAAGATCCCGGTGAACGTGCTCGCGGACAACATCGACCTGATGAGCTTCACCGGCCACAAGATGTACGGGCCGAAGGGCGTGGGCGCGCTGTATGTACGCCGCAAGAACCCGCGTGTGCAGTTGACCGCCCAGTTGGACGGCGGCGGTCACGAACGCGGAATGCGTTCGGGCACGCTGAATGTTCCGGGCATCGTTGGTTTTGGGGCCGCCGCTGCGCTTGCCCAGGCCGAGATGGAAGCCGACATGACGAAGGCCCGCGCCCTGCGCGACCGGCTGCAGAAGGCGATCGAGGCTGAACTCGATGAAGTTTACATTAACGGCACGATGGAGCACCGTCTGCCGCACAATCTCAACATCAGCTTTGCCTACGTGGAGGGCGAGAGCCTGTTGATGGGGATCAACGATATCGCGGTCTCCTCGGGTTCCGCCTGCACGTCAGCCACGCTGGAGCCGAGCTACGTGCTGAAGGCGCTGGGGGCCGGCGATGACCTGGCGCACTCCTCGATCCGTTTCGGCATCGGCCGGTTCACGACCGAGGAGGAGATCGACTACACGGCCGCGAAGATGATTGACGTAGTGAAGAAGCTGCGCGAACTGTCGCCGCTCTACGAGATGGTCAAAGAGGGTATCGACCTGACGAAGGTGGAGTGGGCGGCACACTAAATATTCAGAGGAAAAAGGGGACGCAAACCATCATGGCTTATTCCGACAAAGTTCTGGACCACTACAACAACCCGCGCAACGTGGGCTCGCTCGACAAGAAGGACCCCTCGGTGGGGACCGGCCTGGTCGGCGCGCCTGAGTGTGGCGACGTCATGAAGCTGCAGATTAAGGTGAATGCCGACACGGGCATCATCGAGGACGCCAAGTTCAAGACGTTCGGCTGCGGCTCGGCCATCGCCTCCTCCTCGCTGGCCACAGAAATGCTCAAGGGCAAGACGGTGGAAGAGGCGCTGGCGATCAAGAACACCGAATTGGTGAACGAACTCAGCCTGCCGCCGGTGAAGATCCACTGCTCGGTGCTGGCCGAGGACGCCATCAAGGCGGCCATCCAGGACTACAAGGCGAAGGCGGAAACGCCAGCCCCGGCCGCGACGGCCTAGTCCCGGAGGAGCGCTAAGATAAACAGGGGGGGCGGCCCGGCCGGCGGCCCCTCCCAGCAAGGAAACGGTGAAGAAGGTATGCCCGCGATTGAAGTAACGCCCAAAGCGGTGGACAAGATCCGGACCTCGTTCGAGAAACAGGGGGTGCAGGGAGGCCTGCGCCTGGGCGTGCTCGGCGGCGGCTGTTCGGGTCTGAGCTACCAGTTCAAGTTCGAGCCCAGGCCGCGAGACACCGATCATGTCTTCGAGTTCGATGGAGTCCAGGTGTTCGTGGACCCGAAGAGCATGGTCTTTCTCGACGGGATGATCCTCGATTACAAGGAGTCGTTGATGCAGTCGGGCTTCGCGTTTGAGAATCCCCACGCGACCAAAAGCTGCGGCTGCGGATCGTCGTTTTCCGCGTGAACGAACTGAACATTCTCGGCGAACCCGCCGGCGGCGAACACCACCATTGCTGGCGGTGCGGCCACGATCCGGCCCCCGAACCGGCGGAGCCTCTCTCGCTCTTCTGCCAGTTCTGCAATACTCTGCAGCCGCCCGTCCCGGACTATTACGCCTTCTTCAACCTGCCCCGGGAACTCGCCCTGGACCTGGCGGAACTGCAGCGCAAGTTCTATGCGCTCTCCCGGCTGTTGCACCCCGATCGCTACACCCGCGCCGCCGAGCGGGAAAGGAAATACTCGCTCGAAGCCACCGCGATCCTTAACGACGGCTACCGCGTGCTGAGGGACCCCGTCGAGAGGGCGGAGTATGTATTGAAGGAGGCCGGGTTCGATCTCGGCGAGCAGCGTTCGCGTGACGTCCCGCCCGAATTGCTCGAAGAGGTTTTTGAACTCAACATGGCCCTGGATGAACTGAAGTCGGGTGACCAGTCCGCAGTACCGCAACTGGTCGAATCCCGCGCGTCGTTTCAGCAGATGCTCGGCGAGATCGATGGCGAACTGGCCGGCCAATTCCGCCGTCATGACCACAGCGAGGCCCGGGAGGCCCGGCACACCATCCTCGAGCAGATCCGCAAAATTCTCAACCGGCGCCGCTACATTCGCAATCTGGTCAGCGAAGTGGACCGGCAGTTGACCGCGCACGGCGCCTAGCCCGCCAGCCGGAAACGCACAAAATCATGGGTACTTTTCAAATTGACTTTGGCGGCTCCGCCAAAAAGCGAATTGTCGGGATCGATCTCGGCACCACCAACAGCCTGGTCGCCTGGCTGGACGGCATGACGCCCAAGGTGATTCCGACGCCCGAGGGAGACAGGCTCGTCCCCAGCATCGTTTCCTACTCCGCGGATGGAACCCGCGTCGCCGGAGAGGCGGCCCGGGCACTGCAGATCGAGCGCCCCGAAAACACCGTTTACTCGGTGAAGCGGCTGATGGGACGGGGTCTCGAGGATGTCCGCGACGATCTCAAAATGCTTCCGTTCCGGATCGCCGAAGGCAGCGAAAGCGTCATCCGGCTCGATGTGGGCGGCAAGCCGGTTACTCCGCCCGAGGTCTCCGCGCAGATTCTGCTCGAACTCAAGCGGAATGCCGAAGCCCACCTCGGCGAGGACATCTCCCAGGCCGTGATCACGGTCCCGGCCTACTTCAACGATGCCCAGCGGCAGGCCACCAAGGACGCCGGCCGGCTGGCGGGCCTCGAAGTGCTGCGCCTGGTGAATGAGCCGACGGCGGCCTCGCTCGCTTACGGGCTCGACAAGCGCAAGGAAGGCATCGTGGCCGTCTACGATCTCGGCGGCGGCACTTTCGATATCTCGATTCTCCGCCTGCAGGAAGGCATCTTCGAGGTACTGGCCACCAACGGCGACACCCATCTGGGCGGCGACGACATCGACGAACGTCTGATGGCGATCGCCCTCGAGGACATCGCCAGCGAGTGGGGCGAATCGCTCTCGGGCAACCTGGAAGCGATTCAAACGGTCCGCCGCGCCGTGATCGAGGCCAAACACCAGCTTTCGACGCTGCCGAAGGTGACGATTTCGGTCGACTACCGTGGTCGCGTCTATCAGCGCGAGTTGACTCGTGAACTGTTCGAGCAGTTGATCCAGGATATCGTCGAACGGACGCTGCAACCCTGCCGCGAAGCCTTGCGCGACGCCAATCTGACGCCCGAACAGATCGACGAAGTAGTTCTCGTCGGCGGTTCCACGCGCATCCCGCTGGTCCGGAAGGCCGTGGAAGCCCTTTTTAAGGCCAAACCGCACACCGAATTGAACCCCGATGAAGTGGTGGCGCTCGGCGCCGCCGTACAGGCCGCAATCCTTTCCGGTGATGTCGAGGACCAGTTGCTGCTCGACGTCACTCCGCTTTCGCTCGGCATCGAAACCATGGGCGGCGTGGTCTCGAAGCTGATCCACCGGAACTCAACCATCCCGGCCTCGGCTACCGAGACGTTCACCACGTCCGTGGACGGTCAGAAGAACGTGCTGATCCACGTCCTGCAGGGCGAACGCGAACTGGTTCGCGATTGCCGGTCGCTGGCCCGTTTTGACCTGAAGGACATCGACCCGCTCCCCGCGGGCATGACCCGCATCGAAGTCCGCTTCCTGATCGACGCCAACGGCATCCTGAATGTCACCGCCCGCGACTTGCGGACCGGCAAGGAGCAGAGCGTCGAGGTGAAGCCCTCCTACGGATTGACCGACGAACAGGTCGAAACCATGATTCGCGAGAGTTTCGAGAAAGCCGAAGAGGATTTCGCCGCGCGGCAGGTGCGAGAGGCGCGCGTCGAGGCCGACAACATCCTGGCAGCGGTCGAAAAGGCCCGTGCGAATCCGGCCTGGCTCGATTTGAGCGATACCGAGCGTGCCGCCGTGGATGAAGCGCTCAACGGACTCCAGATGGTCTATCATGCCGAAGACCACCACCTGATCCTCGGCCAGATTGAAAAGCTGGACGCGGCCACCCGCACGCTGGCCGAGTCCATGATGAACACCGCCGTCCGCCAGGCTTTGAAAGGAACCAAGATCTGAGATGACTGTCGAAATGTTCTGGGGCGACGCCGAAGAGATCGGGATCGCTCTTTTCGAAAAGTTTCCCGGCATGGATCCGCTTACCGTTCGCTTCACCGATCTTCATAAGATGGTGTGTGAACTGGAAGGCTTCGCCGATGACCCGGCGAAGTCGAACGAAGCCAAGCTCGAAGCGATCCAGATGGCATGGCACGAGGAATTCAACGACGCCTGATCCTGGCTGTGGCCGTCACGGGTCTCGCCGCGTCAGCGGCTGAACCCGATGCTGCCCGCCTGCTCCGGGAGGCCGCCGATGCCGTTTCGAAGAACCGGCGCGAGGCGGCCTTCTTCGTTTTTCAGGAGCGGATCCAGGTCCGTGAGATCCAGTGGGACGGTGAGGTCAAGGAGGGCGGGGAAACCGGCTACGAAGTGATCTTCGTCGAGGGCGAGAGTTACCACAGGCGTACGTCCCTCAATGGCAAGCCTCTGGATGCCAAAGCCGCCGCCGAGGAAGAGAAGCGGATGCAGGCCGTTGCCGATTTTCGCCGCAAGACCCCTCTTGACGAGCGCCGCCGCCGCTTCGCCGCCGCCGAACGCACCCGCCTCCGCTTCGATGTAAAGACCCTCGCCGAAAACCACCAGGCGCGTTTTGATCGCGAGGACCAGTGCCCCGAGGGGCCCTGCCTGGTGATTTCGGTCTGGCCCCGCTCCGGCACCCGGCGCCCCCGGCATCCCAGCGAATGGTCGCTCTCTCTGCGCGGCCATCTGTGGCTCGACCGGGAGACCAAACATCCGGTCCGCGCTGAAATGGAACAGGGCTACGACTACCACAGCCAGCCCAAAGGCTCGAAGACGCGATTCAAATGGGAGCCCGTGGACGGCGTCTGGCTGATCGAAAGCATCGTCTCGCGCATCGAGGTGGGCACGCGCCGCGTGGCCGTCCAGGAGACCGTGCAGGCTTACTCGAACTACCAGCGCTTCCAGGCCGAATCCGTGCTCGTCTTTCATGATCCTCGCTGAATCGCGCCGGATCTGCTAACATGGAAAGGTTGCCGCGCCTTCGCGGGCTGCGGCATCTTCTCACAGGATAAAATCATGCCCAAGCTGAAGACCCACAAGGGTGCGGCCAAGCGTTTCAAGAAGACCGGAACCGGCAAAGTGGTTCGCAACAAAGCGTTCCGCCGCCATATTCTGACTTCCAAATCCACCTCGCGCAAACGTGGTTTGCGGCAGAGCGTGGTTGCCGACAAGGCGGACCAGGCCAAACTCCTTGAAATGATCCCCTACTAAACCCAGGGGATCCCCCGCGCGAGCCGGAGCGCCGCACGTGCCCGAGCCGCCGGACTTGATTCGTTTTTGAAAGAAAGGACTTCGAAACGTGCCCAGAGTCAAACGATCTACCAACCGCCGGGACAGCCGGCGTAAGACTCTCGCCCTCGCCAAGGGTTACTTCCTCACGAAAAGCAAGCTGTATCGTTCCGCCCAGGAGGCGGTCGAGAAGGCCCTGCGCTACGCCTACGTCGGGCGCCGCCGCAAGAAGCGCGATTTCCGCCGGCTTTTCATCCTCCGCATCAATGCGGGCTGCCGCCAGAATGACCTCAGCTACTCCAAGTTCATCGGTGGGCTGAAGAAAGCGGGCGTCGAACTCAATCGCAAGATTCTGGCCGACCTCGCCGCCAACGAACCCGCGGCGTTCACGTCGCTGGTGGATAAGGCCAAAGCCGCCATCGCGTAGTATAGTCTGGTTGCATGGAACTGATCCGGGAAGACGAAGACGCACTCGCCCGCCTCGAAGCCCGTTTGGACTTGCTGGCGCAGACCCTGTCGACGCTGAGGACCCGCAACGCGGAACTCGAACAGCAGCTGAACGCGGCCGAAGCCTCTCGCGACGCCGCCGTCGCCGAGGTCGATGACGTCCGCGAACAACTCGCGCGCGCCTCGGAGGAATCCGAAGCCTTGCGCAACCGCCAGCGGGAAGCCGCTTCCCGGATCAAGAACCTCCTCTCGCAAGTGGAGCAGATGGATCTGCTCTCCGAGGCTTAATCAAGGAGCCGAAACCGTGGAATCCGGCTCAGCTGAAAAAAATCTCGTTCGCGTCACGATCTTCCAGCACCCCTATACGCTCCGCTCCTCCGGGGAGCCCGGCGAGACCGAGGCGCTGGCCCAGGCCGTCGACGACCTCATGAATCAGATCGCCTCCCGCAGTGCCGGTAATGATCCGGTCCGCGTGGCCGTCCTCTCTTCGCTTCATCTCGCTGATCGTGTCCGCCTTCTCGAGCGCCGCCTCGCCGAATTCGAGCAGCGCGCCGAACGGCTTGACGAAATCGCCGCCTCCCTGCTCGATCCCGAACAGGCTTAAGCTCTCAAAACAGCCGTTCCTGCCTTCGCAGTGTGCCAAAACTGCCGATATTGGCGATGACAAACGCCACCCGGAACTGATTCTCGTTGCGCGCGCCGAAGTTGAGCCGCCGGAACTGGAAGCTGTACGCGCAACAGTTCGTGTTGTAGGTCATCTGTGTGTTGGCGAACTGCAGAACCCGTGTCTGATAGTCGTACAGCGCGAAGAAACCCGCATTCCAGCCGCGGCGGTTCTCTTTGCCCAGCCCCACCATGCCGCGAATCTGGTTCGACGGCGGCGACAGCACGGTGCCCGGCGCAGGCGTGCCCCGGCACGGGTTTGCCGGGCCCTCCTCGCCCAGCAGCGGGATGCAACTCACTTTGTTGTGCCCCACCGAGAAGAAGTAATTGTCAAACCGCGCGTCCGCGCTCGCGCTGGAATTCACCAGCTTGCCCCGCAGGGGATCGTAGTCGGTCCGCCATTCCAGTCCGAATGCCGGCCGCGGCTGAGCGCGCAGCACACTGACCACCGGGGACGAGTTCCGCCGCTCATTCAGGAACGTATAGGCGGTCATCTGGGTGGTGGACAGAAACACGTTCCGCTCCCCCGGGCGCAGCGCTCCGCCGAAATCGGGATCGAGGAACCGTCGCTGCGACACCTCCCAGGTCAGGTAGTCGCGCACTTCGCCCGACCGGGTCTTTGCCCAAAGCCTGTTCGCAATCGACAGGTCGAACTCGGTGGTGTTCGCCACCAGTTCCATCTCGTCGAACCGGATCGCCCGCTCGAAGTCCGAGACCCCGGAGACCTTCCGGAACTGCACGCGGGGCTCGATGGAATGCTTCCACTGCCGCGCGCCGCTCCAACGCGGGGCGCTGAAGATCCGGCTCAGCGACGGCAGTTGCAGATCGAAGCCCATTTCGCGGGAAAACCGGTTGTAGTTCTGCCCGAACACGGCGCCATTCTCGAAGCTGGACCCGTAGTAGGTCTCCCGCAGAGACAGGTACGGCGCCAGGTGGATGCTCTTCCAGCGCAGCGCCGTCATGACGCGGGGTTCCAGGTCCAGCCGTTCCACGAAGCGGCGGGTCTGGAAGAGCGGCTGATTCCGGCGCACCAGCCCGAAACTGGTGTTCCAGGAAACCCAGATGGGCAGGTTGCGCCGGGTCACTTGGTGGTCGCGGCTGAGGAACTCCACGCGCGGCAGTTTGCGGATCTGGATCTTGTTGCCGGGGGTGCTGTCCTGAAAATTGTCCTGCTGGGCGAAGACAATGTTGAGGTGGTAGTGGGACCAGTCTTTCGAAGTGAAGAAGATGCTGTTCACCTCAGAGAAGACGGCCTCGTTGAACGTCTCGGTGAAGGCCTGCCGGAACAGGAAGTTGCTCAGGTAGTTCACCACGCCGCGCGAATAGAAGCCTTTGCCCCACTGCGCCTGGCCCGTGGCGCTCATCAGCAGGCCGCCCTGCTTGTCGCGGGTGCCGTCGGGCCTCCTCAGGCCTTTGTCATCAATCCCATAGAGGATGAAGTTGAAGTCGGAGTTCTGCGTGGGCTTGCCGCGGAGGTCGACATTGTGGGCCAGGCCGCGCTGGGTGAAGTACTGTGCGCGGTATTGCACGTCGTAACTGCGATTGATGGCCCAGTAGTAGCCCAGTCCGTACATGAAGCCGCGGCGGTTGGAGTTGCCCAGGTTCGGAGTCAGAAATCCGCTCTTCCTGGTTGAATCGGAAAGGGATTTGTAGAACAACGGGGCGTAGAACATGGGTACCCGGCGCATTTTGAACGTGGCGCGCCGCGCGATGGCCCGGTCGCCGGGGATGATGTCGAATTCGGGCGCTTCCAGGGTCCACCAGGGACCCGGGTACGTGCAGTTGGTCAGCGTCCCCTTGTACAGCAGATACCGCCCATCCAGTAACTCCGCCCAGTCGCCGGAGAAAAGGAAGGGTTGTCCGGTAGTCAGGATGCCCGGCCGGGGGTCAATCTTTGCCGGGGCGGACCCTCGCACTTCGTAGAAGGCGCCCGTCTTGTCGTGGAATCGATACTCGGCGCGTTCGGCCCATACTTCTTCGCCCTCGCGAAAGCTCAGCAGGTGGACATTGCCTCGCGCCTCGGCGTAGTTCATTTCCTCATTGAAGTCGATCTCGTCGGCTTCAATGAGCAGTTCGGCGGTCTCGATCGACGCCTTCCCGCGGAGCCGGTAAATGGGGCCTTCCCGCTCCTGAAGGACGGCTTCGATCCGGTATTCACCCGCCGGAACCGGGTTCGGCCGGAC
>DNFG01000261.1:8352-8545 GCA_003487005.1 Bryobacterales bacterium | reverse complement strand
TCGAGTTCGGCGTCGTTGTTGAGAATCAGCAGCCACTCTTCGTCACATGTCCGCGCACCGGCATTCACCGCGGCAGCAAAGCCCCGGTTGTCCGGCCATTCCAGCACCTCAGCCCCGGCGCTCCGGCTCACTTCCACCGAATCGTCGGTTGAGCCGTTGTCCACCACCACCACCCGGCTTGCCGCCGCCGTCT
>DNFG01000261.1:0-8090 GCA_003487005.1 Bryobacterales bacterium | reverse complement strand
GTGTCCTCTTCCGATCTGCCCCCCACGACCACCCGGCTTGCCGCCGCCGTCTGCCCGGCAACGCTTTCCAGCGTCCGCCGCAACAGTCCGGCTCGGTTCCGGTTCGGGATGACAACCGCCACGCGGGGCATCTCTTCACGCGGTCCTATCACAATTGGAGAACAAAGGGAATCGCGGCTCGGGAACGGGCCGCGCACAGGCTGGCTGAAAGAAGAATACCATTAACCGCCGCCGCGTGCAAAGCGCTTTTTCATCAGGAACAGTAAATTGTGGATCCCATCGCGCCACGGATTCAGCTTGATCTCCCCCAGCCGCGACGAATACAGAATGGAAAGCTCCTCGAACCGGGTCTTCGGATCGAGCAGCGCTTCGATCTTGATCTCTTCGCTGAACGCCATCCCGTCCGACTCCAGCTTCATTCGCTCCAGAATCGACCGCCGGAACACCCACATCCCGCTTTGCGAATCACGAACCCAGCGGAAAAACAGCAGCGACATCGTGATCGACAACACCAGATTGCCGAACTTGTGCTTCAGGCTCATCGCGCGCCGGTCGCGCACCGGAAACCGCGACGCATTGAGAAAATCCGCTTCCAGATGCAGAAACGCCTCCAACAGGTACGAAATCGCGTCCGGCGGATAGCTCTGGTCGCCATCCAGCGTCACAATCACGTCGCCCGTCGCCACGCTGAACCCGCGTTTGTAGGCCCGCCCGTAACCGCGCACATCCTCGCGGATCACCTTCGCCCCGTAAGCCGCCGCCACGTCCGCCGTCCGGTCCGTCGAGCCATTGTCCACCACCACCACCTCGTCCACGAACCCCGGCATCGCCTTGAGTACGCCCTCGATCCCCTTCTCCTCGTTCAGGCAGGGGATGACAACCGTGATGGAAATTGACTTGTACACGCGCGAATCCTTATTGTACGGCGGGTATGATGGGGAGGTGATGCCATTCCTTCTGCTGGCCCTCCTCGTCTTGCCGGTTTGTGCGCAGGAACCCGCCCCCGCCCCCGCACCGGCCCCGGTTCAGGCAGCGCCCGTGATGCTTTCCACCGTCAGGACCATCTACATCCTCCCCCTGACCTCCGGCTTCGATCAATACCTCGCGAATCACCTCACGCGCACCGGCGCCTACGAAGTTGTCGTCGATCCCGCCCTCGCCGACGCCGTCATCACCGGTCAACTCGGCGAAAGCTTCGAGCAGAAACTCAAGGAACTGTACCCGCCACCCGCCGAAGCCGAGAAGAAAGACGAGGAAGGCAGCGATGCCGCCGATCAGCGCGATTACGCCAACTTCCAGCGTGGCTCCGGCTTCTCGCGAGGCCGGGGCAATGTCTTTCTGGTTGACCCGCGCGCGCGCCGGGTTCTCTGGTCCACCTGGCTCCCTCCCAAAAGCGGCATGGCCAAGGATCTCGACAAAGCCGCGCAATCCGTGGTGAAACGCCTGACCTCGGACGTCAAAAACCCCTCAAACTAGCCGAATTGGGGTATCCTGTCCCGATATATGGATGCCCCTTCGCCGTTTCTCCCCGCCGTTCGCAGCCGCCTCTCGGAGATCGAAGTTCTGCGCCAGCGCGAGGAGTCGGCCGCCCGGCAAAGCCTGCTCTTGTTGGCAGCCACCGTCATCGGCGGCATCGCCCTCCTGGGTGGGGGGACGATTGGCGCCCTCTGGCTGATGGGCAATTTCGTCAGCCGCCGGACGTTCGCCCTGATTGGTTCAGTCGTCTTCACCTGGGTTCTCATTTTCTTTGCCGGCTACCAGGCATTCACCCGGATCTTCCAGACCGGCGACGCTGAGATGCACGACCTCCGGCGCGCTTTCAACGACGCCGTGCTGATCCCTTCGCTGCACGATGCCCTGCCGGGCTTCGAGGTCACCAGCGACACCTTGTTCGATCACGACGCGATCAGACGGAGCCTGCTTTTCCACCACAACCACAACCGGATCGCCCACACCTGCGGATTCTCAGGCCTAGCCGGCGGCGTGCCCTTTCGGGCTTCGGTCTTCCGGATCGCCCACCGCAAGCCCGGCGCCGTGCTGCAACCTCGCGCCAGGTCCAACGCCGAAAGCTGGTCAAATGAACGGCTCGGCCATTTCTTCTCCGGCATCTTCGTCCATCTCGACTTCCGCAATCCCTTCCCGGTGACCGTGCGCCTCGCCGACCCCGTGTATGAGAAGAACCCCTTCGGATTCGAGACCGCGCGCGCTGTAAACGTCGTTCGCTCGAAATCCGGCGACCCGGCCTTCGATGAAGCCTTCCTGCTGATCCTGGATCAGGGCCAGACCACCCCGCCGCCCATCCCGAAACCCCTCCGGCGGCTCTGTTTTGAACTCCGCCAGCACTTCGGCCTCCCCGTCTTCCTCTCGTTCACGGAAACCGGGGTCTATCTCGCGGTGGCCACCGGCGATGGACGCCTGCCGATGCAACTCGAGCGCCTCGATGAATCGCCCGCGGAGACGCTCGCCAGCGAACTGGAGATCATTCAAAAAGTCCCGGCCGCGCTTGAAGCGCTGCGCCGTGCGCTCGCGGCCGCCTGATTCGCGTCGGACTCAGCCGGCGGTCTTCGCCTTCAGCACATCCCGGTAACTGCGCTCGAGCGCCGCGGTCATCTTCACGATGTCGCGCTCCGATTCCACCAGACGGCGCGCCCGCGCTGCCATCGCCGCCGCCTCGCCGGGCTTGTTGAACAGATCCAGAATCGCCTGCGCGAAAGCTTCCGGGTCATCGGCGAGCCGGCAGTTGTGGCCGTCGGCTTCGCCCAGTCCTTCCGCGCCAATGCGTGTCGAAACCGCCGGAATCCCGCTCGCAAACGCCTCCAACAGCTTCACACGCACGCCGGATCCACCCAGAATCGGGCAAATGAACACCGCGTAGCGGCGGAGCGCCTCGTGAATGTCCGGCACAAAACCGTGGATTTCGACCCGGCCGTCGAACGTGGGCAGAGTGTGCGCGGGCGGCGGGTCCGAACCGATCACAATCAACCGCGCCTCCGGGTCCCGCGCCGCGATCAAGGGCATCACCTGGCGCAGAAACCAGTTCAACGCCGCGGCGTTGGGCGCGTGCCGGAAACTGCCGAGAAACAGCATCGTTTTCGGCTCGCGGCCGTCCGGAGTGAATCGGTAGCGGGCAGTCTCGATCCCCGCCCGAAGACCCGCGTCAATCCGTGGAGCCAGTTCCGGCAGAAAGCCCAGCAGGTAGTCCCGGTTCTCCGCCGTGCAGGCCTGAATGTGATCCATCTCCGGGAGCATCCGGAGTTCGTAACGCAACGCGCGAAGGTACTCAATACTGCCCGAAATCCGCTTCAAAGGCCCAAAGGAAGCCAGAACCCGGCCGACCGACTGAAAGTACACGTCATGCTCGAACAGGCAGACCGCGATCCGGCGGAACCCGGAACCGTACTGGCCCATATTCGTGTACTCGATCTGAAAAACGTCGATCTGCTCGTTATAGAGTGTCCGGTGCAGCATCCATTCCAGCTCCATGCTGGAGAACTCCCGGACCGCGTGAGGCAGAAGTGACCCGGGATGGGCTCCCTGACCTTCCAGACGGGTCAGAAACTGCATTGACCGGACCGCCGGCGCGAGAGGCGCGTGCGCGTCCGCCTCGGCCGGAGCATCAATGAGGACCACCAGGTGCAGATCGGCCAGCCTGCCCAATTGTTCCACCGTCTGTGACATGAAAACAGCCCCGCCATGCACGGGCGGACAGATCGGGTATGGCGAAAGGAACAGGACCCGAAGCCGGTCACGGGCGGCGGCCACCGGTAGAAACCGGTCACGGTAGTAACCCGCCAGAGGGCGCCGGAACGCCTCGGTGTCGTCAATGGCCGCGAGGGAACGGGCGCGCCAGCGGGCCGCCATCGCGCCCGGCAGTTGCACGAACGCCCGGGCCAGGCCCGGTAGCGACGGCCGCTCCATCGAATCGCCGGCCACCATGCTGAGCAGCGCCCCCGCCCAGAGATAGCCGAAATGGCCAAAGAGCCGCCCCGGCTCATGAATGTTCTTCCAGGTGAACAAGATGAAGTTCTTGCGGATGATGCCGTCGATGTAGCCCCGCGAGAATTTTCTCCCGATGGTGCCGCGGTGTTCGTGCCAGACGTGGCTTGCCGGCTGATAGAGAATCCGCCATCCCCGCTTCCACGCGGCGTAGCCGAGATCCGTGTCTTCGAGATAGAACGGCCGCAGAACATGGTCGAAGCCCCCCAGTTCGAGGAACTTTCTCCGGTCGAACGCGCACGAGCCGCCGCCGCCATAGAAACACGGGTACAGTGTGCGAACCTGGTCGTCGATCACGTGCCGGACTCGCAGTGTCCCTTGAGCCCACCAGGCCTGGGTCAACCCGGTCTCTTCCCGCTGTTTTTCCGGGTCCGGGAAGAAGATCTGGCACGACACGGCAAAGATGTCCGGGGCGTCAAAACCATCCAGAAGCGGCTGCAAAAAGTCCCGGGCGACACGCATATCGCTATTCAGAAGGACAACAATGTCGTTTTTCGCAGCCTGAAAACCGGCATTCGAACCACCGCCGAAGCCCAGGTTGCGGGGCAACGCCAGCAATCGGACCTCCGGAAACCGCTCCCGGACGAATTCCGCGCTCCCGTCTTGCGAGCCGTTGTCCACCACGATGATCTCGTTGTCCGAGTGGCCCTGCATCGCTTCGATCAGGGGCGGAATGTACTTTTCCAGCAGGTCGCGGCCGTTCCAGTTGGGGATGACGACCGAAGCGGCGTGGCGGCGGGGCGCGGCATTGCGGACTGACCGGCGTCCGCCGAACAGTTTCCAGCACAAGTCGGTCAGGTACAGGCATCCCGCCGCCAGCACCACGAGGGCAGGAGAAAGTACCGCCAGCGGCGACTGGCGCAGAATGCGGAGCAGGCGGCCCATACAGTTAGCTGGTCAGATCCGGCCCAAGCCCAATCTTGCGCCCGAGGCGGATCCATCGCGATGCCTGCACCGCGGCGAGGCGCGCCTCCAACTGGTTCACTTTCTCCTGCAGGGAAAGTGCCCAGCGAGTACGCTCATCGGCCCGCGCTTCGGCAGCGTCAAGCAGCGCCACGCATTTAGCCAGTTCTTCGCGCGCGGCCGCAATCTCTGTCTCCATTTCGGAGATTCTTGTCTCGTAGGCGCTGGTTCGGGAGGTCAGCTCCGTTTCGAGATCTGTGATTTTTTCGTCGTAACGGCGGGCCGTGTCCAGTGCCTGCTGCTGCACATCCTCCACTTCGTCCTGCAGGTCAACAACTCGGTCGCGGGCGTGCCCGAGTTCGGTCTCAAGGTCACGCGCCCACTGCTGGGCATCCTTGAGTTCCTTCTCGTGGATACCGACATAGCGGGCATATTCCGAGGCTTTTTCGTCCAACCACTGGTTCTTTAATGCAAGTTCTGCTTCCAGTTTCTCGATGTGATGCTCACGTTCGCGTAGGACATTACCGGCCTCGGGCAGGAAGACGTAAGTTGGCGCCCCCGTCTGCTGGCTCAGCGCGCACACTGCGACGAAGAAGTGACTCGTTTCCGGTGCGGGCGGCTTGCGGGCCAGTAACGTCTCCGCCGCGGAGGCCGCCGGAGGCATCGCGGGCTGAAACGCGATCGCCGCGGCATGGTTCTGCAGAAACAGCGTCACCGAGGGAAAGACCGCCGACAGCGCATCCCGGAATTCGGCATAGTCGAATTCGTGGACGTGGAACGGATTGGGCCCGCTTTCACCCCTCGCTTCAGCGTAGTAGTCGCGATTCGGTGTCGAAACGATAAACTGCCCGCCAGGAGCGAGCAACCGGCGGGCCTCCCCCAACAGCGCCGGCCACTCTTCGAGGTGCTCGATCACCTCAAAGGCCGTGATCAGGTCAAACGCGGCATCGGCGAATGGAAGTGCCGTCGCGGATGCCGCAGCATAGTGCAAGTTCGGGGCCGGATAGCCAAACGAGGCTGCGCGGACGGCATCCGGCGCCAGGTCGATTGCCACCACGCGGTTCGCCGCGCGAGCCAGCTCCTGTGATCCGTAGCCGAGGCCACAGCCCACATCCAGGATCCTTTTGTGCCGCGCGAGGCGGGCGGCGAAGGCATAGCGGGCAAAATGTTCGTTAAACAGATCCGGGTCAGCATGTCCCGGAATGAGTCGTTCTCCGGTAAACTCCGGTGGGGCCTGATCAGGCAAGACGCGCCTCCGCCTGCTCCTGGGTCGCCGTCGCGGCCAAACGACCGTTCAATTCCACCTTGCAGGGTAGATGGATGTATCCATAGATCGGATTGTCACTGTGGCCCATCTGCAGCGTGACTGCGTTATCGATCCAGTCGCACATGTGATAGCTGACCAGCGTGCCGTCGGCGATCGCCGGCGAGAAAGAGAACTCGCTTGGGTACAACTCCGGGATCATCAGGTGGAAATCGACCGTATAGACGTCCCCCGCGCGCATGGGAGGCAGTTCAAAGCCTTCCCGGCGCGTGTTTGTGCCCGCAAAATCGACGCCGAGATGGTTTCTCAGCATGAAGCCCACATTCGGCATGCCAATCGGCTCCCGGGCACGGACACTGATCCGGACCACGCAAACTTCGCCAGGCCGCAGCAGCGGCAGGCGCTGCCCGTAACGGTCCATCACCGCAATCCCGAGGATCTCGGCGCGTTCGTCCCCATAGCGGTGGTCGATATTCGGAATCGTCGTCACCACCTCCGGCGCCTCCACCTGAGGACCACCGCCGTCCGGCGCCGGCGCCTTCAACTCAAGGTAGGCCGAGTCTTTCTCGACCATCGCGGCGAGATACTGGGCGACGACCTTGTCGGTTTCCCCCAACGCGCGGATCCGCCCGTGGTCCAGCCACATCGTCCGGTCGCCCAGCGCTTTCACGTCCCCCGCGGAGTGCGAAACAAACAGGATTGTCACCCCGCGGTTGCGCATTTCATGCACTTTGCGCAGACAGCGCTGCCGGAAGTATATATCGCCTACGGCGAGCGCTTCGTCCACAATCAGGATCTCGGGCTCAACGTGGATCGCGACGGCGAAGGCAAGGCGGACCACCATCCCGCTACTGTAGGTCTTCACTGGCTGATGGATGAAGTCGCCGATTTCGGCAAACTCTTCGATCTGGCGATAGATCCGGTCCACCGCGGTCCGGTTGAATCCGAGAATCGCGGCGTTGAGGTACACGTTATCCTTGCCGCTGAATTCAGGATTGAAGCCGGAGCCGAGTTCCAGCAGCGCCGAGACACGTCCGCTGACTTGAGCCGTGCCGGTGGTGGGGGCCAGGATGCCGGCAACGATCTGCAGCAGGGTGCTCTTGCCGGACCCGTTCTCCCCTACGATGCAGAAAGTCTCTCCACGATTGATTTCAAAGGAGATATCGCGCAGCGCCCAGAAGTCCTCATGAAACCGGCGGCGGTTCAGGAAGAGGAGTTCTTTGAGGCGGTCGCTGGGACGTTGGTAGATGGGGTAACTCTTTGATACCCCTTGAAATGAGATGAGACTCACGGAGGTGCGGCCGGGATGCTGGCACACATTTTCCCGACTCTATACTGACTCTACTGAAGGCCTTCGAACGGTGTCAAACCGGATCTGTACACGAAAACAGGGCGGCCGCCGGATCCTGAATCGCTCCTTCCCCCGCGAACCGGGTGAAAGGTCAGTGCTGGAACCGTTGAACCTCGTGTGATTGCGGAAAATCAACCGCTGGCCTGGCACCGAGTCGGCGGTGCGTGGGGCATTCAGGAGGTGCGCTTCCAGGCGGTTCAGGCATTCGGTAGCCGCCCAGTGAAGTGCTCTATTTCGATGAAACAGCCTCCTCTCCCGCCCACTCAGGGGCGTACATCGAATTGGCCTGGACTGGATATCCGGAACCGAAATTCAAGAGCCAGTCTCTGCCCTTAATATGGACCTGACGGCCGATTCTGTCAAGAGGATTTTGGTCTGAACGAGCACAAAAGGGTGCGATTTGACAGACGCGCAAGGAGTTCGTACGCTGAGAAGGTACCGAGCGCCGTGCCGGCGTAGCTCAGGTGGTTAGAGCGACGGTCTCATAATCCGTAGGTCGTAGGTTCGAGTCCTACCGCCGGCACCAATCCCGCCTCACTCCCGGGTCTCCGCCCTTAATGGGGGAGAGCCGGGGGG
>DNFG01000260.1 GCA_003487005.1 Bryobacterales bacterium | reverse complement strand
TCTCGGGGTCGTCCAGCACCTCGACGCCGGCGGCGCGCAGCAGGGCGCGCTTGACGGCGGTTTTGGCCAGGGTGACCTTGTAGGCGTTGCCACTGAGGGGTTTGGCGGTCTTGACGGCCTCGGCGGCGGCGGCGGCGGCGGTATCGGCGGTGATCGATTTGCCGGACAGCCAGGCGGCGGCGGATTCGGCGACCACCGGAGTGGGCCCGGCGTGGCCGAGGACGATCATGGCTTTCGAGACGGTGTTGCCGCTCATGGTGAGGGCGACGGAAGCCGTGGCAAGGGGCCAGTCGAGGGCGTCCTTCTGGCGGACTTCGTAGGTGGCGTTTTTGGCCGAAGTGGCGGGCAGCAGGATTTCAGTGAGGATCTCGTTGGGTTTGAGATCGATTTCACGCTCGCTGTCCGACTTGGGGGCGCGGAAGAACTGGGCGGCGTCGACTTCGCGGGCGCCGGTGGCGGATTCGAGTTTGATCTTGGCGCCGAGAGCGATCAGGGCGGGACCAAAGCTCGAAGCGGAGACGAAGTGGGCGTTGCCGGCGCCGAAGATGGCGTGGTAGCGGTTATCGCCATCGGCGACGAGGCTCTTGCCGTCCTTCATGGCGAGCAGGCCGAAGCCCTGGCGGTAGTACCAGCAGCGGGGCCGCTGGCAGAGGTCGCCGCCGACGGTGCCCATATTGCGGATCTGGGGGCTGGTGATCCCCATCGCGGCCTGGTGCAGCGACGGGTAAGAGGCCCGGATGGCGGCATTGCTCATCAGGGCGTCGATGGTGGTCAACGCGCCGATTTTGAGGCCCGATCCGGATTTGGCGATGCCGGAGAGGGCGGTGAGACCGCGCAGGCTGACGACGCGTTTGGGCGTCTGGACGGCGTCCTTCATCAGGCTGAGCAGGTCGGTGCCGCCGGCGAGGACATCGGCCTCGCCCCACTGGCTGCCGAGGAGCGCGAAGGCTTCCTTGAGGGTCTTGGGACTGGCGTATTCAAAGGCATGCATGGGTTAGGCCCTCCCTTCCAGGGTGTTGAGGACGCGATCCGGGGTGAGCGGAACCGAGGGGACGCGCTTGCCGATGGCGTTGGTGACGGCATTGGCGATGGCGGCGATGCCGCCGACGGCAACGGGTTCGCCGATGCCGATGACGCCGCGGCTGTCGTTGGCTTCATCGACTTCGATTTCGCAGACGATGTTGCCGATGTCCTTGATGCCGGCGAGTTTGTAGAACTCCATCTCGGCATTGAGGGGGCGGCCGGTGACGCCATCCATGATGCGCTCTTCCATGAGGGCGCCGCAGATGGACATGATACCGGCGCCGAGGGTCTGGCTTTCGGCGAGTTTGGGGTTCACGACGAGGCCGACGTCCTGGATGATGACCAGTTTGTTGATCTTGACGATGCCGGTCTCGACATCGACGGAGACATCGGCGATCTGGGCGCCGCCGACGCCGCCGGTGTTGAGGCCCTCGCGCGCGGCGGCGCGGGGTTCGTTCTGACCGGTGACGGTGATGGTTTTGACGCCAAGTTTCTGGCAGGCGGCCTTCCAGGTGAGGCTCTTGGCGGGGTTGCCCTTGACCTGAATCTTGCCGTCGCGGGCTTCGAGTTGATCGGCGGGAGCACCGAGGGATTCGGCGACCTCTTCGAAGAGCTTGCCGAGGGCGTCCACCGTCCCCTTCCGGGTGGAGGAGGAGACGCCGCCGACGGTGGTGGAACCGCCGGAGGTGCCGGAGGAGGGGAAATTGGTGTCGCCGATCTTCACCTTGATGGCGTTCACGGGCAGGCCGAGGGTTTCGGCGGCGACCTGCGCGATCACGGTGCGGGTGCCGGTGCCGAGATCCTGGGAGCCGAGTTCGACTTCGACGGAGCCATCGGCGTGGATATTGATGCGGGCGGTGGAGGCGTGGCCGGCGCCGCCCCAGGTGCAGACGCCGATGCCGAGACCGCGTTTGATGTGGCTGGAACCGGAGTCGCCGCGTTTGTGCCAGAGTTTCTTCCACTCGGCCTTTTCGGCGGCCTTGCGGAGCTGGCGGACGTAGGTTTCGGGCCGGGCGGTGATGCCGGCGTTCTTGATGAAGACATCGAGGGGGTCGAGACCGAGTTTATCGGCGAGGTCATCGATGGCGGCGCAGGTCAGATAAGAGGCCTGCTGGTGATTGGGGGCGCGCCAGGCGCGGATGGGGGCCGTGTTGAGGCTGACGGCCTGGTGGGTCTGGCGGAGGTTGGGGATCTTGGTATAGACGTAAGGAATTGGGGGGGACCCGCCGCCGGTGAGGCCGCCGGAGGCCCAGGAAGCCGATTCCCAGGCGGTGATGGAGCCATCTTTCGCGCCGGCGATCTTGATTTTGGCGTAAGCCGAGGGGCGGCATCCGGCGATGAACTGTTCGAGATTGCGTTCGAGATAGACCTTGACGGGGCGGCCACCGTTCATTTTGGAGAGTTGGGCGGCGGCGATGCCCCAGCGGTCGCTCTGGAACTTGGAGCCGAATCCGCCGCCGATGTGGTCCTGATGGACGTGGACGTTGGCGGCGGGGATTTCGAGTTGGCGGGCGAGGTCGCCCTGGATGGCAGTGACGGCCTGGGTGGAGGGATTGAACTCGGCCTTGGTGCCGTCGAACTGAACGACGCAGCCGTGGGGTTCGAGGCAGCAATGGTTCAGCGTGGGGATTTCGTAGAGTCCTTCGCTGACCGCGGCGGCTTGCTTGAAGGCGGCATCGACATCGCCTTCGATCTTCTCGCCCGAGG
The DNA here is from genome assembly GCA_003487005.1 of Bryobacterales bacterium. GTDB lineage: Bacteria > Acidobacteriota > Terriglobia > Bryobacterales > Bryobacteraceae > PNKE01. The sequence continues at coordinate 622 of DNFG01000260.1, read as the reverse complement.
GTTTGACGCGGTCGCCGGCCTTGGCGAGGTCCCGTTCATGGACGACATGGGGGAGGACTTCGTATTCGACCTTGACGGCGAGGGCGGCGTCGCGGGCCTGGGCTTCGGTCTCGGCGGCGATATAGCCAATGTCCCAGTGCGCCCAGGAGACCACGCTACCGGGCTTTTCGTAGAGGTAGACGCCCTTGAAGCCGGGCATCTTCTCGGCGGCCGAGGTATCGATCTTCGCAATGCGCGCGTGGGCGTGGGGGCAGGTGAAGGGGACGGCGAAGAGCATGCCGGGGCGCTTGTAGTCCGAGGTGTACTTGGCGCGGCCGGAGGATTTTTCGATGCCGTCAATGCGGCTGACGCGCTGGCCGAGGGCCTTGCGCGTGGACATGGCGGGCCATTTGTAATCAGCCACGGGAGCCTCCCTTCATCTTGGACGCGGCGTCGAGGACGGCCGCGCGGACGCCGACGTAGGTGCCGCAGCGGCAGAGGTTGCCGCCGAGGCCGTCGTTGACCTGTTCGAGAGTGGGTTTGGGGTTGGCATCGAGGAAGCCCTTGGCGGCGACGACGAAACCGGGAGTGCAGTAGCCGCACTGCTGGGCGTCATGATCGACGAAAGCCTGAACAACCGGGT
>DNFG01000411.1:8999-18198 GCA_003487005.1 Bryobacterales bacterium | reverse complement strand
CTCCGCTTGCCGTGAAATCGCCCGGATCATCTGCTCCGGCAGATCCACCGCCTTCACCTCGACCTTCGTCACCTTAATGCCCCACGGGTCGGTGTCTTCGTCCAGCACACTCTGCAGGCGCATGTTGATCTTCTCGCGCTGACTCAACAAGTCATCCAGCTCGACCTCGCCCAGCACGCTTCTCAGCGTCGTCTGCGCGAGTTGGGAAGTCGCATACAGAAAATTCGCCACCTCCAGCACCGCCCGGCGCGGATCCACCACCCGGAAAAAGAGCACCGCGTTCACCCGCACCGTCACGTTGTCCCGCGTCACCACATCCTGCGTCGGAACATCCACCGCCTCCACGCGCAGCGACAGTTTCACCATCCGGTCGATCGGCGCGAAGACCAGCACAATGCCTGGCCCCTTGTTCTCCGGCAGCACCCGGCCCAGCCGGAATACCACCCCGCGCTCGTATTCAGCCAGTATTTTGATGCAGGAAATGACATAAAGCACCACGATCAGGATCGCAATGTAGGGAATGGGAAGTTCGAATAACATGAGGTTTCTCCTGTCCGTCAGCTTTCACGCAGCGGCTCCACCTGCAGCCGCAGTCCTTCCATCGACACCACCCGGACGCGCCCCCCGGCCTCGACGGTTTCGCTCGCCGTGGCCTCCCACAATTCGCCGTGGATGAATACCATCCCAGCCGGCGCCAGCGGGGTCCGCGCTACCCCCGTCCGTCCGATCATCCCCGAGGTCCCCGTCACTGACGCCCGCCGGTGAGCGCGCACCACCAGCGTCACCAGAAACAGCGTGATGGCCGCGAACGGGAGCACCAGCGCGATCGCCGGCGCCAGCCCGATTCGCAACTCCGGCGGCCCGTCAATTAACAGCATCGCGCCGAGTACCATCGCCACCGCCCCGCCCGTGCCCAGGATTCCGTAGGACGCGAATTTCGCCTCCAGCACGAACAACCCAAGCGCCAGCAGCAGCAACGACACTCCCAGCCAGCTGATCGGCATCACCGACAATCCAGTCAGCCCCAGCAGCGCCAGAATCGCCCCCAGCACCCCCGGCGCAATCAAGCCCGGCGACGAAAACTCCACATACAGCCCCAGCGCCCCCAGCAGCAGCAGCGCGAACGCCACGCTTGGATTGCTGATCGACTTCAGGATTCTCTGCCGCCACGTCGGCGCGTACGAAACGATTGCCGGGCTCGCCCCCAACTCGAGTCGCACCGTCCGCCCGTCAAACCGCTTCACTTCCCGCCCGTCCAGCGCCCGCAGCAACTCCTCTTCGTCCTGCACCACGAGGTCGATCAGCTTTGCTTCCATTGCCTCCGCGTGGGTGAACGACCGCGCTTCGGTCACTGTTTCCTGCGCCAGTTCCGCATTCCGCCCGCGCTGCGTGGTCAACGAACGCATCCACGCCCCCGCGTCGCTCTCAATCTTGCGGCGCATCACCGGGTCCACCTCCTGCCCCATCATCACCGGGGATGCCGCCCCCGTCCGTGTCCCCGGAGCCATCGCCGCCACGTCCGCCGCCATCAGCAGGAAGAATCCCGCCGACGCTGCCCGCGCACTCCCCGGCGACACGAACGCCGCCACCGGCACCGGTGAAGCCAGAATCATCTCCACCATCTCTCGCGACGCCTCCATCAAGCCCCCCGGCGTGTCCAGCCGGATCAACAGCAGCGCCGCCTTCCGCTCACCCACCTGCTTCAGCGCATCCGACAGCATCTCCACCGTCACCGGATGCACCACCGAATCCACATCCAGCCGGACCACCTCCGCCCCCCGCGCCGGAAGCAGCATCAGGAAGGTGCACAACAGCAGGAGCTTTCGCATGAGCAACATCCTCCTTCCACAGCCCCATTCTGCGCTTTCCGCCGCTGAAAGACCAGCCTCCTTTCTATTCCGGTTTTGTATTTCACACCCGCCCGCCCGCCGCCCGCCTGCCCGAAAAGCCGTCTTACCGGAACAGCGCCAGCGTCGACAGCACCGTCAGACCCAACACCACCGCCTCGAACACGTTCATCGGAATATGTTTCACCAACTGCCGCCCCGTCAACGCCCCCAATACCACCGCCGGCAGCACCAGCAAGTTAATCGTCAACGATTTCACGGTAATCAGTCCGTGAAACACGTAAATCGGCAGTTTTGACAGATTAATCAGGAAGAAAAACCACGCCCCGGTTCCCAGGAATTCCTCTTTCGGCAGCCGCATGCTCAGCAGATAGAGGTTCATCACCGGCCCCGCCGCGTTCGCCACCGTCGTGCTGAACCCCGCCGCCGTCCCATACAGCACCGGATGCGCCGGCAATTCTCCCGAACCCCGCCGCCGTCTCCACAAATACACCCCCAACATCACGAACACGATCCCCCCGACCATCGGCCGCAGCAACCCCTCCGGCAGCGACAACGCCAGAGCCCCTCCCGCCATCCCCGCCAGCGCCCACGGCGCCAGTTTCACCAACTGCTGCGTCTGCGCGTGCCGCCGCCAGTAAAACACCGCGAACAGATCCGCCGTGCAAAGCATCGGTAGCAGCCACCCCGCCGACTCCCGCGCATCCCCCACCGCGATCACCATCAACGGCACCATCAGAATCCCCAAACCCGGAACGCCCGTCTTCGCTACCCCCGCGAAGAACCCGCTCCCCGCCGCCAGCGCCCACTGCCACCACAGCAGCTCGGGAATGCTCACAACAAGGGCGCCCAGTCCTCGGCTGTCAGCCCGCCGGTGATCGTGTATCCGCCGTCCACGGCCAGAGCCGCGCCCGTCACGAAATTCGACGCCGGCGAGGCCAGAAACACCGCCACATCGGCCACGTCGCGCCCTTCACCCCAGCGCTTGGCCGGCGTCAACTGCCGGATCTTCTCCCCCAAAGCCGTGTCCACGAATCCCGCCGTCGATTCCGTCCGGTACCACCCCGGCAGAATCGCGTTCACCTGAATATCCCTCGGAGCCAGGTCCACCGCCAGACTGCGCGTCAGCCCGATCACCGCCGACTTCGCCGTCGCATACCCCCCCGCCACCGCCGAACCGAACAGCGAGAACACCGACCCGATATTGATCACCTTCCCGCCGCTCTCCATGTACTTCGCCGCGTGCCGCGCACACAAATAGGACCCCGTGACATGCGTCCGCAACACCGAATCGAAGCCCTCCGCGCCCACCTCCGCCGCCCGTCCCACCACCACGATCCCTGCGGCGTTCACCACGATCTGCGGCTTCACCGACGCCATCACCCGCTCCACCTGCGCCTCGTCCAGCACATCCAGCGCCACGCAATCATCCAGTTGGGCCTTCGCCTGCGCGTTCTTGGCCGGATTCCGGCCCGCGCCCACCACCCGCGCCCCCGCTTCCCGCAACCCCAGCGCGATCATCAGACCCAAACCGCCGTTGCCGCCCGTCACCAGCGCCGTGCGCCCGTCCAGCCTGAATCTTTCCATCATCGGACAGCCTCCAGAAATCGCGGCAGATAGTCCGCCTCCGCCGACGCCGCTGACAGGAACGTGTACCGGCCCTCACGCGCCCGCATCAGCCGCATCGCGTCCACCGGGTCCGTCAAATAGACCTTCGCCGACCCCGCCGCCAGCAGATCGGGAATGTCGAACAACGTCACCGCCCCCGGAAACGCAATCTCGTGCAATGCCCGGTGGACCGGCGCCTGGAACGCCTCCCGCCACGACGCCGGCGACCTGTGCAGCCAGATCCCCTTCAAACGCGCATCCAGCGCCGCCGCCCCCGCCAGCCAGATGCCCGCCGAACCCCGCCCATACCCGTAAATCGTCTTCGCACCGTGCTGCCCCGCCAGTGCCTCAACGCCGCTCAGGATGTCCTTCACCCGCAACCCGTTCAGCGACAACCCCACCAGCGCCGCCCGCGTCACATTCAGCCAGTCCGCGTTCACGTCGTTGCCGTTCGCCACCGGCGTCCCGCGCGGCCTCACCAGCATCACGCCATAACCCCGCGCCCGCAACGCCTCCACCAGGGGTTCAACCGGCGTCACCGTCTGCACCACCAGAAACGCCGCCTCCTGCTTCGTTCCGCCCGCCGGGGCCAGATACTCCAACCTCGGCGCCAGCGCCGGAGCGGGCTCCCGCGTCCACTCGCGCAAATGCTTCTTCACCACCTCCGGCGACGCCCCCTGCCCGAAGCGCGTCTGCTCCACGATCAGCGACGACAGATCCCGTGCCGGCAAACTCGTCGCCACCTGACCCGTCGGCAGCACCTGCAAATCCGCCGGCGACAACGGTGCCACTTCCACTTCCTTCGCCGCCGTCCCCATCTCGCCCAGGTGTTTCAGAAAGAACCCGTACAACGCCTCCCGCGTCACCAGCGGCGTACCATGCCCGCCCGGTCCCACCGAGTGTTCCAACTGCGTCGACGCGTCCAGCAGCGCATACACCTTCCGCGCATCCGCCACCGCCCGCCGCGAACCCGCGATCGGGAAGAAGTCCTCTTCCGTGTTGATCACCAGGTACGGACGCGGCGCGAACGCCGCAATCAGGTCCGCCTGATCCAGTCCCGACGCCAGGAAACCCGGCGCCGACTGCTCCGAATCCCCCACCGACCCGCTGTACAACTCATGAAACGACGTAATGTAGCAGGCCGGCGCCGCCGCCCGCAGCCTCGGTTCCACCGCCGCGAAGAATGCCGTCTGCGTCCCGCCCCCGCTGCAACCCGTCGCCCCGATCCGCTCCGCGTCCACTTCCGGCCGCGAGATCAGATAGTCCACGGCCCGCTTCGAATCCATGATGAACCAGCGGATCAGCGCCGTTCCGTTCATCATCACCCGCGCCCCGTCCTGCATGTGCTGCGCCGTCGCTCCGCCGCGCAGCGATGCCCCGATCCGCGACTCGAACGCCTGCAGCCTCTCCCCCTGGCCCACCGGATCGTAAACTAGCACCACGAACCCCTTCAACGCCAGGTTCGCCGCCGTCGGATGCGCGAACGCCTTCCCCACATCCCAGTGCCCCATCGAGAACAAGACGGCCGGCCGCTTGCCCGGCTTCTCCGGCAAATACAGGTTCGCCGTCACCGGGTACCCCGGCGCCGACTCGAACCACAACTTCTCTATCCGGTACCCCTGCTGCCGGATCGTCCCTATCACCTCGCTCCGCAGCGCCCCTTTGTACTCAGGAATCCCGCCCATCAGCCGCAGCAGCGTCGCCTGGATCTCCCGTCGCCGCGCCTCGGCCTCCGCGCGCGTCTTCAGCGCGTCCACCTTCGCCACCCGTTGATTCAGGTGGACCTTCGACTGCTGGTCCAGCCACGGCAGCAAATCATCCGCGCGCACGAATGCCGCGAGCAAAAAGAAGACAACGATGCCCCGCATAGCCAACCCCCTCTTCCAGCTAATCCAGACCCAGAGGCTTCGGCGGAGGGGCCGTCGGGTCGTCCTCCTTCGCCTTCTTCAGCAACTCGTCAAACTTGCGGTTCAACACGTCCTTCGACGACTTCATCTGCTCGAAACTCTTGTTGAACGCATCCTCGCGCGCCGCCTGCTGTTCCTTCAGCTTCGCCACGCCCACCGAGATATCCTCGAGCGTCTTCGGCTTCGGCTTCTCCTTGTGGCTCAGCACGGCCTTCACTTCCGGATCGATCTTCAACGTCGCCCCGCAGCACGGGCAGTCCAGTTCAAATGGTTTCGCCATGGCGTTTACAGTCCTCGCATCAAATCATATCCATGATCGGGGATGTGCGCCCACAGGATGTCGCTCCCGTGCCCCTCTTCCCGGAAGATCCGCTGGAACTCCTCCACCACCGCCTCGTGCCCGCGTTCATAAAACACCAGCACCGACGGTCCAGCGCCCGATAACGCCGCCCCCAGCAACCCCTCGGCCCGCAACTCCAGCATCGCGCTCAATCCCGGCACCAGTCTCGCCCGGTATGGCTGATGGATCCGGTCCTCCAGCGCCGCGTGAAACGCGTCCGTCGTCGCCGTCAGCATCGCCGCGATCAATAGCGCCGACCGCTGAATATTGAACACCGCGTCCGCCCGCGAATACGACGAAGGCAGCACCGCCCGCGCCTCCGACGTCGGCAGGATGAAGTCCGGCACCACAATCGCCACGCCATACCGCGCCGGCAACTGCATTCGCACCGCCCTCGTAATCCCCTCGCCGTCCACCGCGCTCGCCACGATCGAGCCCAGCACCGCCGCCGCCACGTTGTCCGGATGACCCTCGATCCGCGCCGCCTCGTCCATGATCTTGTGCCGGTCCCATTCCAGTCCCAGCACTTCATCGGCGATCACCACGCCCGCCACCAGCGCCGCCGCGCTCGAGCCCAACCCCTTGCCGATCGGGATCCCGTTGTTGACCTCCAGTTCGATCGCCGGCATCGGCCGCCCCGTGTGCTCCGCCACCGCCACCGCCGTCTGCCAGATCAGATTGTTCTCGCCCGGCGAGATCAGCCCCGCGTCCCGCCCCGTGGGGCGGATCGTGAGCCGCCCCGCCGGGCGGAACCGGCACTCCAGATAAATGCTCAGAGCCATCCCGAGCGCGTCAAACCCCGGGCCCAGGTTCGCGCTCGTTGCCGGGACTCGAACTTCCGTCCAACTCATGCCGAAAGACGAACTTTTTCGCCTTTTTTGCACGATTCGTACACGGAAAGCACGATTTCGAGCGCTTTATAACCCTCTTCGCCAGACACCAGCGGATCGCGCCCCGTCTTGCATGCCTCCGCGAAATCGGTGAACTGCCGCTCGAACGGCGTCAGCGGGATCGCCATCGGATCCGACGCGCCCGACATCACTTCCTTCTCCACCGGCGCCGGTTCGCCTTCGTCGTTCTCCACGTCCCACGTGGTCAACTTGTCGCCCGTGAACACACACGTCCCCTTCGTGCCGTGCAACTCGATCCGCTCGCTATAGCCCGGCCAGAACGCCGTCGACGCCTGAATCACGCCCGTCGCCCCGCTCGCGTACTTCAGCAGCGCCGTCACCACGTCCTCGCTCTCGATCTTGTGCCGCGCCGCCAGTTGCCAGTAGCCGAACAACTCCGCCACCTCGCCGCACAGATACCGCAGCACATCCACCTGATGCACCGCCTGATTGATCATCGCCCCGCCGCCTTCCACCGCCCACGATCCCTTGATCGGCCGCGAATAATACTCCGCCGACCGCCACCACTTCACATACGCGTCCGCCTGCAGAATCTTGCCCAGTCGTCCGTCCGCGATCGCCTTCTTCACAAACCGCGTCGAGTCGTCAAACCGGTGCTGGCTCACCACGCCCAGCACCACCCCGTTCGCCTTGCACACATCAATCATCTTCCGCGCCGTCTCGAGATTCGTCGAAATCGGCTTCTGCACCTGAATGTGCTTGCCGTGCGCCGCGGCGATCTCGATGGGCTGCAACCGGAAGTCCGGAAACGTGCAAACCTCGATGTAATCCACATCCGGGTGCTTGCACAACTCCTCGTACGTGGGGACAAACTCGCCCCCGTACATCTCCGCGAACTTCTTGCCCGCTTCCGGGTTGATGTCCGTGCAGGCCGCCAACTCGAAGCCAATATTCTTGTATGCCAGCGCGTGCTTGTGCGAAATCGCGCCCGTCCCAATCATGCCTACTCGCAAGGGTGTGTACCTCCTGGTCCTCGGTGAAACTGTCAGCGTATCAAATGCCGCCCCACGCGGGCACTCTCCGCCCGCCCCATCGGCCCCGGAAACGGCCGCCCCAATTCCGTCGCCGTCTCGATCCACTCCGCCATCACCCGCTCCACGTTCCCCAGCGCCTCCTGCCGCGTCGCGCCGTCCGCCGCGCAACCCGGCAATTCCGGAACCTCCGCAATGAAGACCCGGTCTTCCTCACTCCAGTAGAGAATCACTTCGTGTCTTGTCATCGGTCCTCTCAGCCCGCCCGTGTCATCATGACGAGTGAAAGCGCCGCCCTCATGATTCAACTCAAGGATGCCATCAGGATCGCCAAAGAACACGCCGCCGACCTCCTTGGCGAGGCGCCCTACAGTGTTGCGGAGTTCGAGCGCGAAGACTACAACGGTCGTCCAGTCTGGGTCATCACCTTGGCCGCAGCTACGAACCAATTCCAGGGCACTGCGCTCGAATACCGCCGCTTCTTCGTCGATGAGAACTCTGGCGAATTGCTCGCGATGAAGATTCGCGAGTTCGCCTTTCAATGACACTCCCCCCGGCTTGCGGGCGCCCCCCCTACTCCATCCCGTGCTCCGTCCCGCACACATTCACATCAATCCCCATCGCACGCAGCATCGCCGCTTTCGCCCCCAGCGCCTGATTCGCTTCCGCCGCTGACGGCGCGTACGCCACCTGAATGTGGTTCGCCTTGTGCTTGCCCATCAACTGGTCCCGCGTCACCCCATACAGCACCGCGTGCATGATCGGCCACTGCGGTGTCGTTGCCTGCCACCGCCGCTCCGTCTCTTCCGCCGGTAACTCCACCACCTTCGCACGCCCGATATCCGCCCGCAGCACCCCCGCGTCCACATACACCCGGCTCCAAACAATCTCGCCCGGCTTCGACACCCCCTTCAGCGTCCCCCCGCCCAACCGGAAGTACATCGGCGGCTGACGCTCACTCGACGCCCCCGCATACCCCCCCACGAAATGCTGCGGCGGCGCCGCTCCCGAAATCAGAAACACCCACACATACTCGCCATTGAACTCCTCGCCCCAGCGCACATCATGCAGCGTCGTCTCCGGATCAAACCCCAGCGCCTTCCACACCCGGTTCGTCACCAGCGCGTCCAGACCCGCGCACTCGTCCACTTCATTGAAATGGACCACCGCTTCCCCTTCGAACAACACCCGCCCGTTCCCCCGCGCCGTCACTGGCGGCCGGTCCACGTTGTTCAGCAACCCCTCCACCAGATCCGACGCCGGCGCCAGATCCTTCAACCCCTGCTGATACTGAATCCCGATCGCCGCGCACCCGAAATCGTCCGCGATCCGGACCGCCGCAATGTACATCTTGCACTGCTCCAGGATCTGCGCGTCCGTCAACTCCGTCTCTTCATCCGTGCCCGTCACGAACGTCATCCCCTTCGCGTCCAGCCAGTCGCGCACCGCCTGCGCCTCGGCGTCCGAAGTCGCCCGCATCTCCGCATACAGCGCCGATTGCGACAGCCGTTCCTTGAACACGCCCGTCGGATGCAGCAATTCGTCCGGGATGATCGCGTTGTACATCCCCATGCACCCTTCGTCGAAGATGCCCATGATCGCCTTGTCGCGCCGC
>DNFG01000411.1:0-8689 GCA_003487005.1 Bryobacterales bacterium | reverse complement strand
ATTCGCGCGCCAGCCTCGTCCCCAGTTCCCGCGCCTCGCGCGGCAGCGGCAGCGCCCCCAGCGGCTTCACGTGCGGCGTCGCATGCACGATCCGCTCGCCCTTCAGCCACCTCTCCAGGTTCGACAGGAAGAACTCGTCCTCGAAATCCTCGCTCCACAGCGTCGAATACGCCACGCCCGCCTTCGTCAGCGATCCGTTCAGGTTCAGCATTCCCACCAGTCCCGGCCACTGCCCGCTCCAGTTCGCCACCGTCAGAACCGGCCCCTGATGCGTGTACAGCCCGCTCAGCACATGGTGCGAATACTGCCACACCGCCTCCGCCACGATCAGCGGCGCCGTCGGCGGAATGCCGCGAAACACCTCCATGCCCTGCTTCTGCGAGCCGATGAAGCCATGCTGCTGCGCTTCATCGAACGGATGCCCGCGCTCGATCGTGTAGCCGAGCTTGCGGACCGCCGCGAAGATCTTTTCCTCCATCGCCGCCTGAGCGGGCCAGCACTTCTGATTCGCCGAAAGCCGCAAATCGCCACTTGCAATGAGAACAACCGGGTCTGCCATGCTCTCTATTGCATCACAGCCCGGATCTGGATGGTGAGGTCCCAATCAAAGAAAAGCCACGCCTGCCCCTGCCCCCACCTTGCGGATGTATTCTGCCCCCTCCGCGTACTCCTCCGCCGTCTTCAAATGCTCCAGCATCAGCGGCGCATCATTCGGCAGCGCCGCAATCGCCGCCAGTTGACCCCGGTAATCGATCTCCCCCCGCCCCGGAATCACCTCCACGAAATGCACATTCATCTCCGGCAGCCACGCCAGGTCCTTCGCGTGGCACGACACCACCCACCGGCCCAACTTCGTGAACAACTCCCGCGCAAACGCCGCATTGTCATAAAACCGCTGCGGCGAATTGATCCCGTTGCACACATCCACATGCACCCCGAACCCGCTCCGGTCAATCGCCCGCAATAGCGCCAGATAACTGTCCGCATCGTGCGGCAGACACCAGCCCATCATCTCGTAAGCGAACTTCGCCCGCTTCGGCTTCACCGCATCAATGATCTTCCGCGCATTTTCGACCGCCGCGTCGAAAAACTCCTTCGTAAAGTTCTTCGGATGCGGCCCATACCAGACTTTTTCGTGGAACGAACCCGCGATATCCACGCAGCACCGCGCGCCCACCGCGTCCGCCAGCGCCAACCCCTCCGTCACCTTCGCCAGATTTTCGCTGCGCTTCGCCGGATCCCGGTCCATCAGGTTCACCCAGACGCCCACCTCCGCAAGCACGACGTTTTCCGCGCGAAAAGCCGCTTCAATCGCACGAATTCGCTCCGTTTCGCGCACATTCACCCGCGGACAGTACGCCGCTCCATACCCCAACCGCCGGTGCTCCCGCGCCAGCTCCGCCGGGTCCTCCGCCTTCAGGTAAATCGGTCCCCCCAACCGGACCGGCCGTCTCTTCGTCTGCGCGGCCAAAGCCGGCAGCGGGGCAAGCAGGGCTTCTCTCCGGGTCATGTTTGTCTCGGGCCTCCAGTCACTGCTATCCTACTGAATGGCGCACGCGTGCGCTCCCCCCAAGGGCCGGTAGCTCAGTTGGTAGAGCATCTGACTTTTAATCAGGTGGTCGCGGGTTCGAGTCCCGCCCGGCTCACCATCCACTTCCATCCATTCAGGAAGCAGGGCAGGGAATCCGCCCTAGAAGATAAAGCTCAACCCGCCCCGCAAGGACCGCGGAAACTGGACAAAGTACAGGCTCTGCCCGTCCGGACCTGGAATCGGCACATACCCCTGCGCCAGCAGGTTCCGGACCTCCGCGTTCATCTCCCACCGGCTTGGACCCCCGCCCGAAGACGGAATCGGCTGCCGGATCTGCACATTTAACCCCGTTTGCGGCTGCCACCGCTGCGTCAGCCACGCGTGCGCCGGCGTCAACGCGCCGTCCGGCGACCACATGTAACTCGCCGCAATCCGCGTGTCCGTCACCGGAATCGCCCCCGTCATCCGCAATGCCGCCCATTGCCGGTGCGTCGTCTTGAACCGCTTCCGCAACTCCCCGGCCTCCAGCACCGCCGCGCCCACCTCCATCGGTGTCAGCGCATCGCCCGCCCCCGCCGCCACGCTCGCCGTCCACCCGGACCCGAAGTCCTGCAAAACGCTCGCCATGTACCCCATAGCACGGTAATTGCCCAGGTTGAAGATCGACGCGTTCGACGAGATGTCCGGCAGCAAATCCGAGGCCGGCAACAGACCCGCTGGCGCCGCCACCGTCATCGCCGCGTCCCGCACATTTTCGATGTACATTGCCGCCGAGTACACCCGGCTGCGCTCCATCTTGCGATAGCCAAGCTCGTAATTGTCCGTCCGCTGCACCCGCGCCCGCCCTTCCCGCAGGCTCACCCGCGGAAACAACCCCAACCCCGTCAGATCGCTCGCCATCGTCCCGTTTTCGGGCATCAGCAGATCCAGCGCCGGCGCCCCGCTCGAATACCCCAGATCCACCTGTCCCAACTCGCCCAGATCGTACGTAAACCGCGCAAACGGGCTCATCAGGTTGATCCGGTCCAGGAACACCACCGACTCCAGCAAGACCCCGTAGCGCACCGACAAATGGTCCGTCACCTGCTGTTCGTCGAGCAGTTTCAGCGACATCGTCCGCAACGTCGGCGTCCCCTGCACCGCCCCCGGACCCGTCAGCAGACCCAGCGACGCCTGCCGGATCGCCGTCTGCCGGACCGTCAATTCCACGTCCGGCGTCACCGAGTGGGGCCCGGTTCGCGTGTACCGCGTCCGGAAACTCGTCGCCGATGCCCCCGTGTTCGTGGACAGGCCCAGGTTCCCGCTCACCCGTAACTCGTTGTCTCCAAACACCGAAGTCGCCAGAGCGAACGCCGTCCCCAGGTCCGGTTCGCTACCCAGCAGCGCCGTCGGCGCCCCGTCGCCCGCCGATAGCCGCATCATGCCCCGCGTCGCCGTGAACAACTTCCGGTCCGTCCGCTTGACTTCCAGCACCGGGTCCAGAATCGAACGGAACCGCAGCACCGGGCGCGTCGCGTTCGCACTCCGCAACACCCACTTCCAGTCGTCCGAAACCGCCTGCACAGGCCCGTGCGGCACGATCGACACCAACTCAATAGTCGAAAAAATCGTCGCCAGTTGGATCGCCAGATAGCTGTTCGCCCCCGCGCGCACCAGAATCTGTTGCCGGACGGCCGGAATGTAACTGGCCAGGGAAACCCGGATCGAGTAAAGATCCGGCGAAAGTGCAGGGAACCGGAAAACCCCGTCCGGACCCGTCAGTTGCCGCGCAACCTCCTGCTCCTGACGGTCATAAAGCCGGACTGTCGCCCCCAGTTGCCGGATGCCCGCCGCATCGCGCACCTCCCCCTCGATCGCGCCGAAGACCCGCAGGTCCGAGGCCGCCATCGGGGACCCTGCCAGCAGCAGAGCCGCCAGAAGCGATACGCCAACCGTTCGTGGCATCCGTTTCGGACGCGTCCCCCGCGCGGGGGGAGCGCGTCATCACCTCTCCCTACTAAGAAATAGTAAACTCAGTCTGCTGCGTCAAGGTCTCGTTCTTCAGAGTATCCGTCACCTTGATCCGCAGCGTGTACTGCCCGGCCTCCAGCGATTCCAGCGGCAACAACTTCTCGATCGTCATCTGCGCGGCGCTGCCGCCCAACGCGGCCACATCCTCGCTGAACTCAAGAACCTTGCTGTTATCGCTGTTCTTCACAATCTCGTACTCAATCGTGCCCTTCGGCTTCGCGGTCCCCTCTTCCGGCTGGAAGTTGAACAACTGCATGTAGATGCCCATCTTCTCGTTGCGCTTGAACTTGTCGCCCATCCGCGGCCGGACCTTCGAAGTCCCGATCACGAACTGGCCCGCGCCAATCGAACGCGTGGGCACCTTCTCGATCACATCCGCCAGCACCAGCGAAGAGGCAAACAGCTGATCTTCATCCATGCGGGGCACGTTCAGCGCCATTTCGTAGTTGTTCATGTTGCCGCCGACGATATCCTTGGCGACCACATTCAACCGGTACATTCCAGGCTGCAGCGGAATCGACTTCTGGTAGATGCTCGCCCCGGTACTCGCCTGCTGCAGCAGGTCCGTCGGCACGTCCACCGTCACCACGTCTTCGAACACGTTCACCGGACGCCGGGTCATCGACGTCACCCGCGCGTAAATGTTCACCGCCGCCTGCGAAACCGCCCCTTCCTGCTTGAATTGCAGTTCGCTGCGGTTGAACTGCAGCGTGATGTTGGTCATCACGGTCGAGGAGGTGGCCGGGAAGAAGTCCGCCCGCACTTCCATCGGCAGCAGGTTGAACATCACCCGGGAGTTGACCTGCGCCTCAAGATCCTTGAACTTCACCGAAGGCGGCTTCTGCAGCATCGCAAACTGTTGCAAACGCTCGAACTGCTGCATGCGCATCGGCAGCGGCGCCGTGCCCGTGCCGAGCCTCGTTCCGTCGGTCCGGCTGAAGCGGTCCGCCTTGTCCGCCATGCCCAACTGCTCCATCATCGTCAGACCCGCGCCGGGCACGTGCATCAGCGCGTCCTTCTCCGACGGATCCATCGTCATGCGGTATTCGCCCGTCATGGACGTGTCCACGAACTCAATCATGATGTCCGTTCCGATCCCTTCGATGTAGCGGTACCGCCACTTCTCGAACGGAAACACCGACGTCGTGCCGCCGCCTTCTTCCCACGGGCGTTCGTAGGTGCCGCCCGACGGCCGCGATTCCACTTCATCGGCCGGCCCGAAGGTGATGTAAATCCGGCCCCGGTCCGACCGCCAACCCGGGAAACCCGACGCAAACCGCTCATTCGCGTACGCAATACGCCGGTAATGCTCTTCCTTGTACTCGTTTTCCACCGTGTCCGGCGTCGGATCCCGCCTCAGCCAGAACTGCTCGATAAACTGCTCGCGCTCTTCGTCCGTCTCCAGACGGCCGAACGCCTTCCGCTCCTCGTCCGTGATGATGTAGGTGACGTCCACATTGAGCCAGTTCCGGTAGGGCGTCATCAACTCCTTCCGGAGCCGCGCCTCCCGCCGTTTCAATTCCTTTTCGCTCAATGGCTTGGCGACGGTCTCCCGCGGCGCCTGCTCGCCCTTTTTCTTCTTCTGGGCGAAGGAAGCGTCGCCAGTGGTGAAGACCAGCGCACCGGCCATCACAATGGAGAAAAGCTGTTTGTTCTTCATACGCTTACCTGTTTCCGCTCCCAGTGGAGACACTTCGCCTCCAGTCTAGCTCCAATTGTAGAGAGGCCCGCTGCCGGGGTCAAGCCAAACCGGACGGCAGGCCGAAGGCGGGATGGTGTCGGAACTCCCACTATCGGGGTTGGACGCGCACACAATACCCCCGGTTGCGGAAATCGGAACGCCCCTGACCCCTTAATCCCCGGCTTCCACCGGACGGTACTCCTCGCCCGCCGCTCCGCTCGCGAACGGGCTGAAATTCGTCTCGACGTCGTACACATCCACCCCTTCGGCCCGTTTCAGCGCATTCACCACCATGTAGGTCACCGGCGTCATCGCCGCTTCATACAGGACCTTCCCGAGATAGCCCGAGAAGATCAGGTTGACGATCGTCATCCAGCCCTGCGATCCCGCGAAGATGATCGTGATCACCAGCACCGAATCCACGAACTGCCCCACCACCGTCGATCCGATCGTCCGCATCCACAGATGCCGCCCGCGCGTCCACACCTTCATCTTCGCCATCACGAACGAGTTCACGAACTCGCCCGCCCAGAACGCCACCAGACTCGCCAGAACCATCCGGGGGACGAAATTGAACACCGTCTCGAACGCCGCCTGATTCTCCCACTCCGGCGCCGGCGGCAGCGCCACCACCAGCATCCCGAATCCCGCCATCAGCACCGAGGCGAAAAAGCCCATCCAGATCGCCCGCCGCGCCCCCGAATAGCCGTACACCTCCGTGAAGATGTCCCCAAAGATGTACGTGATCGGAAACAGCAACTGCGCCCCGCTGATCCGGAACGGGCCCACCGCGCAGATCTTCTGCCCCACCAGGTTCGAGATCAGCAGGACGACCACGAAGACCATGATGAAGAACTCGAGAAACCGGAACTGGTGACCCGGACGCTCCAGACGTTGCCGGGCCGTCGCAATGAAATCGGCCGGAGAAGACATGAATCTATACAGATTCGCCTCTCCGGCCGGTGGCGTCAACAATGATCGATGCCGGTTACTGCTTGTCCAACACTCGCTTCATCTGGAACTCGCCCATGGGCGCTGTCAGTTTGGCGTCCACCGTCAGCGTCTTGCCATCCTCACTCAGACTCCACTTCTCTTCGCCTTTGATTTCCACCTGTTCGCCCTGCATGTTCACCTTGCGCGACGTCTTGAACACGATCAGGGCGCCTTCCCAGGTCACCACTGCCGTGGTCGCTCCATTCGCCTTTTCCGTGCCGTCGGTAGCATATTCGGCTTCATCGTTGCGTTCACCCATCTGGGCGTTCGCCATGGTGGTCTTCACCTTCAGACTCGGGTCCTTGTGCTCCACCACCATGTCCCATTTGTCCGGGGGCGGCATCGGGCCGAAGTCGCTCCTGGCGGAATTCAGCTTCCAACTGCCACTGAAGTCCGGCTTGTCCGCCGCCGGCAGAGCGAGTGCGACGACCAGCGCCATGACGGCGCCGATCCAGAATTTGCGGGTCATTCGATTTGGGTTCTCCCTTGGGGCAATTCCGACCTCCTCAGGATAACCCGGCGCGCGGCTACTGTTTGTCCATCACGCGCTTGAATTCGAATTCGCCCCGGTCCGAACTCCACTTCGAGTGGATGGTCATCGTTTTGCCGTCATCGCCCAGACTCCACTTCTCGGTGATCGTCATCTCGCCGCCCGGAGTGGTCATTTTCGACACGATGCTGAGTGTTTCGCCCTCCCATTTCGCGGTCGATTTGGCCTTCATTTCTCCCCGGGTCGACTCGGTTTCCACTCCGTCGGTCCGGTAGGCCGCTTCGATCGTCCGTTCGCCCATCTGGCTGACCATGGTGGTGGTCACCTTCAGCTCCGGATCCTTATGAGCCACAACGGAATCCCACTTGTCCGGAGCCGGCATCTGCCCCAGGTCGCTCTTGGCGACGTTGATCTTCCAGTTGCCCGAGAAATCCGGCGCCGCCGCGGCGGTGCCGGCCATCAGCCAAAGCGCCGCGAACGCGGCGGCGGCAAAACGTGTTGTGTGCATGGCTTTGCTCCTATTGACCTGGCGTCCTTGCCGGACTCCGGTCTCAGCCAGTAATGGCGCTCCCCCAATCGGAAAGTTACGGGGGTGATTCAGGAATCGATTCCCACCGTCAGAACGTGCGCGGAAGGCCGTCCCGATCCCGAATTCGGCGGCAAGAAGCAGAGTTCCGGCCGCATTTGATGGCTCGTGGCGCCCCGCCCTGCGCCGGGCACGGTCCGGCGCTCTCCGCCGGATGTTCCGCGGTCGCGCTAGCGCGAACAAAGCAAACGGTCTCCCTCTGGTGCAATGGGCCGTCTGGTCCGCCTGGACCGCCCAGCGCGAACCACCCGGTCCTCCTCCGGAATTCCGCTCCGAAAGCCGGACATTGCGTTGAACTCAGTCCGGCAATCCTCTTTGGCGGGCCTTTCGGTCAGACGGGAGTCCGGTCTGGCCAAAAGGTGGGCGCTTCCGGCATTGGGCTGGATTGAGTGAAAAAGCAAGTCCGGAATGTGGTCCGGCAGGGCCCGTCGGCCAGGGCGTGCCGCCTAATTTGTCACGGTGCCGGGAAGGTAGTGACGGCTTTTCAAAAAAAATATATCAAGTGGAATCAAATACTTGCGAAAAATGACGGTTCGGCGCTCGCGGATCCGCTGGCGAGAGTGTTGGCAGGTCCGGGAAGGTTCCCGGGTACTTCGGTAAAGGAGAAACGGTAATGGACGAGCCGATCATCATCATCATCCTTCCCCCCGATACCTGGCTCTAAACCGGGATAGGCGGGCAAGGCGGACGCAGGTTGTCCGTGGCGACAAATCAGAGTGAATTTTAATGAGTTAACCCCACAATTCTGGGGTACCCTTAGGGGGAATCTCTGGTATCCTGAGCAGGAGTACCACTGGTAGTGGTACTCCTAGGGATGCTGGTACCCGCCTCCAAGACGACCATAATGAGAAGCCAGAATGCACAGATTCGTCAGCTTTGGGGGGCTATGCACTCTAATTCTGCTCACTGCGGGGGGAGGAGAATCCGGTAAGACAGCGCCGGTTCCCGCGGAGTTCGGAAGGCTCTCAAGGGAAGGATCGAAGATGCTGTCGGAGCGCCGCTTCAACGAAGCGGCCGGGCTCTTTTTGCGGGGAGCGGAATATGCCCGCGCACTGGGTGATGTGCGCCGGCAGGGGTTTTTCGAGGGTGCGGCGGCCGGCAGTTTCTTCAGCGCGCATCGCTACCGGGATGCCGAGACAGCCTACCGGGCCGCCTTGGGAAGCGCGCGGGCGGCGGGCGAACCCGAATTGCTGGCGTCGACCCACCTCAATCTCGCCTCGCTCTATGTCTCATTGTGGGAGCCTGACGCCGGCGAAGCCGAACTGAAGGAAGCCAGCCGGCATCTGCCGCTGCAGAGTGAACACCAGAGCCGGTTGCTGGCTCTCCGGATGTATCTGGCCGCGCGGCGCGGCGACGCCAATAGATCGGAAGAGAAAACGCATGAACTCCAGTCACCTT
>DNFG01000412.1 GCA_003487005.1 Bryobacterales bacterium | reverse complement strand
TGGCAGAGTGGTCGATCGCGCCGCACTCGAAATGCGGAGTACGTGCAAGCGTACCGGGGGTTCGAATCCCTCCCTCTCCGCCATACCCCCTTCCCGTCTCGGCTCTCCGCCATTAATGGGGGCAGACCTTCCTCCGACTCCCTCAACAGCATACGCTCTACGCCAATAGTGGGGGCAGCCCTGCCTGCTTCTCCCACGACGGCCCTTCAGAATTCCAGACGTAGCGCCAGTTGCCCTTGACGCGGAGTGTTGGCCTGGGCGCTGATTCTGCCGAATTGGAGGTTGTTCACGTTGCTGTTGGGCGCCGCGAAAACGGTCCGGTTGAAGACGTTGAAGAATTCGGCCCGGAACGTCAGAAGCACCTGCTCGGTCAGCTTCGTCCGTTTGATCAGGCCCAGGCTTTCGTTCAGGAACCCGGGCGCCCGCAGGTCGGTGTAGGCGCGCGCGGCGGTCCCGAAGGTGAAGGCTGCCGGCGAAGTGAACGCCGAACGGTTGATCCAGAAATCCACAGCGGGATCGGCGAAGCTCGCCCTCTTGTCCACAGCGGACGCAACGTTCGGCCGCAAGGTATTGTTGAACAGCGGAAGCGTATTGTTCGCCGTCAGCGCAATCGGCCGTCCCGCCTGGTATTGGTGAATCCCGCTGAACGTCCATCCACCCAGCCACCGGTTCTGCCGGAATACCGGCAACTCATACAGGTAGCTGATCGCCGCGACGTGCGGGACATCGTTCGTCGAGATCGCTTTCTCAATGGCCCGGTTGTAGAAGGTCTGCCCGGCAGGACCGCCCCCGGCCATGATGTCTCCGTCAGAGATCGTCTTGGCCCAGGTGTAGCTGCCCAGCATCGTGAACCCGCCCCGCATGCGCTTTTCGGCCTTCAACTGGAGGGCATGATAGGTGGAATTGCCATTCGGGTTCGACCGGTTCTCGATGTTGAGAAACTGCGGATAGGGCCGCAGCGACTGTGCCACTGACCCCGAGAAGCCCGGGTACGGCTGGCCGAACCCGGCCGCTACCGCCGCGGCCGAACCGACGGACTGCGTGAGCAAACCGCCCAGACTCAGCCTCGATGGGTCGACCTGGTTAATATTCTGGAACAGACCCGTGCCCATACGGGTACCCTTCACACCGACATACGAGGCGTCCAGAATGGTCTTGCCCCAGAATTCATGCTGAATGCCGAAGCTGAAATTCTGAAAGTACGGAGCGCGCCCGTCACCGGCGCCAATGAAATTGACATTGGAACGGTTCTGAACGGTCGGATCGATGAAGGGCGGCTTCGGGAAGTCTGTCGGGAAACCGTTGTCCCACCGAACCGCTGGCGTGATGCCCGCATCCTGCGACTGATAAGCAGGCGCAGCGTTAAACCCGAAGATGTAGCCCTGACTCGATCGGAGTCCGGTCGTGGCATTGCCCGCGGCGAAATACAACCCATACCCACCGCGCAGCACGGTGTTCTGCGCCAGCGCATACGCGAACCCGAACCTGGGTCCAAAGTTCTTGTAGTCGGTCTCGGCAAAACTGGTGCGTGAATTGTCCCGGCCGGGACCCTCACCGAGGAAGGCCACCGCCCCAGGCCGGTTGGCCGCCCCGGGGTTAGGCAGTGCTGGATCGAAGCCGGAGAAGTTGCCGTATTTCTCAGTTCGCGGAAAGAATAGGTCATAACGCAAACCAGCATTCAGAGTAAGTTTGCGCGATACCCTCCAATCGTCCTGAATGAAGAAAGCCGCATAGCGGTAGCGGTTCGCCGGCACCACGAACAGGAAGTTGGCCTGCGCGCTGTTGGCGCCGCCCAACAGATAGCTTGCGAACGAGTGGCCTGTATTTGCCCGGGAGGCCGGCAGCGCCGTCTCCAGGTTATTGAACCGGAAGATTCCCTGTTGGTCGAACGGATCGGCCCCATTCGTCTGCATCCACCGTGCGTCGAATCCGAACTTGAGCGAGTGCTTGCCCCGGATCATTGACAGCGTATTGGCCATCTGGAAGGCATTGTTCACCTGCTCGCCAACGTTCTTTGTCTCATCGGCCCAATTACTCAGGCCATCGGTGAATGTCACGCGCGGAAATACGTTGCCCGGACCGGTATTGACGCCGGTCAGCCCAATCTTGTTGGGCCAGTCCTGGTCCGCCGTGATGCGGCGGAAGCGTTCCGGTTCGCGCGTGAAGCCGGCCCGGAAATTGTTGATTGTGGCCGGCGTGATCACCGAATCGTGGTTGATCCGGATCCACAAGCCCGGGCGCTCCGTCGTCCGCGAGGGCGAAAGCGCCCCAGCGATCTGCTCCGGCGCGGTGTCGACCTGAGAGTTCTGGTAAATGTAAACGTTGAACCGCTGCCTGTCTGAAAAGTTGTGATCAAACTTGACGTTGTATTGGTCGCGGTCAAATGTACGCGCCCCGATCGCCTGGTAATTCAGCGTCAGATTCGGGTTCGATACGCCAGGAATGAACTGAAGCGTGTTGGTTGACACCCGCGAAAAACGGTTCAGCGGAATCCGGTTCTGCGGAAACGGGTCGCGGGTGAAGTTCCCCGCTCCATCCGGCCGGGTTGTGGTGGGATCATAGATCAGCCGGCTCACGCTCGCGAAGTCGCCCGCGCGCATCGCCTCTGTCGGCAGGGTCAGCAGTTGATTCAGTTCGCCCTGCCGGAACCGGAAGCCCGACCAGACGAAATGAAAAAACGTCCGGTTGGTCCCGTTGTAGATCTTGGGCAGGACGACGGGTCCACCGAGAAATGCTCCATACTCGTTCTGGCGGTTGATCGCGCGTGTCTGGGCAAAAAAGCCGCGCGCGTCGAACTGGTCGTTCCGCAGATAATTGAACGCACCACCATGCAACTGATTGGTGCCCGACTTCGTGGTATAGACCTCGAATCCGCCCCCCGTCCGTCCATATTCCGCGCTGAAGTTCGCCGACACCAGCTTGAACTCGTTGATCGCCTCCACGCTGGGATAGGTAAACAGCAGGCCGCCGCTTTCGGGACTCACACTGCCGACGCCGTCCAGCAGGATCTCCTTCGACCGGCTTTGCGAACCGTTGATCTGGGTGTTGCTGGTATCTCCCGTCACACCCGGCGCCAGAAACACGAAGGCGCCCGGGTGCCGCATGTTCCCGGAGACGGCGAGGGGCAGATCGACCACCTGATCCTTGCTCACCGTGGTGCCCAGATCCGAAGTCGCCGTCTCTACCGCGGGCGCGTCTGCCACCACGTCGATCGTCTGTTCCACTTCGCCCAGTTCCAGAGTGATATTGAGGTTCACCGTCTGCAGCACGGTGATGTTGATGCCACGCTGTGTGGTGCGCCGGAAGCCTGCCGCCTGCACGGCAACCTCGTACCCACCCGATGGCAGTTGCGGGATCACATAAGTACCTGTGTCGTTCGTCGTAGTCTGGTAACGAACCTGGGTTGCCGAGTTGATCGCCGCCACCTGCGCGTTCGGTACAGCCGCGCCGGTGCCGTCCAGTACCTGCCCCGTAATTGTTCCTCTGTCTGACTGCGCGCCCACGATCAAAGCGGACGCAAAAAAGGTAATGAGGACCCGATTGATCATCTTGTCTGTGATATATCAACTCATCCATACGGGCGTCAATCTATCGTCCGTCCGGTATTCCAGACAGGAGCAGACTGCGCATCCACGGTCATAAGTCTGGCGTCTTTCGCACCACCCAAAGACCTGAATCAGGCGAAAAAGCTATCTTTTGTATACGTCGGCGGATGCAGTTTGGGTATCGATTCCGTGACGTTGGAGCAGGCGCGCACGACCATCCGCCATCGATGATAATCCAGGCCGTGCCGGTGCCGGTGGGATTCGCACGTGGGGACCCGGTGACATGAACATGGGGCGAGAGGCAGAGTGCGGCCTGAGATCAGAGGCTGCGGCAACTCATTGGCTTCCCGCCGAGCCCAACGACCGCGGCCAGGCAACCTCGCAATACATGCCGGGGGCAAGGGCGAGGCCGGAGTTGGTCACGTCGAGTTCGATGGGCATGGTCCGGGTGGCGGGGTCGAGGCTGCGTGGGATGCGGGCGACGGTGGCTGTGAAGGTGCGGCCGGGGTGGGCAGGCACGGTGAAGGTGAGTTTGCGTCCGGCCTGGACCCCGCTCAGTTCGGCCTCGGGAACAGGCAGCACGAGACGAAGGCGGGAGACCTGTTCGAGTTCAAGCAGCGCGCCTGAATCCGGCGCGGCAAGGGCGCCGGGATGGGCATGGCGGATCGTGATGATGCCGTCGAAGGGGGCGGTGATGCGAAGGTAGGATTCCATCTCCTTCAGCGCGGCGGTTTGGGCGCGGGCGGCGCCGGCGCTGCGGTCATGCGCGGCAACGAGCATCTTCGCGGCGTCACGCTCTTTTTCGGCGAGGATGATGTCGAGTTCAGCGACGACGCCGGGCGTGGCGCCCGCGGACTTCAGCCGTTCGAAGCGGCTCTCCGCGCCGGTCAACCGGGCTTCGGCTTCGACTCGCTGGGCTTCAATCGCGCTGGCTTTCGCTTCGGCCTCCGCGATGCGCGCCTGCATTTCGGGCGCACGGAGGACAATGAGCGTGTCGCCGGTGCGGACGGTGGAGCCGCGGTCCACGTTCACGGTTTCGACGATTCCGGGGACGCGGGCCATGAGGGAAACGCGCTGATAGGGCGCAAGTTCGCCAGGCAAACGGACGGTCTGCGCCGCGAGTGGCAGGGCGAGGCAGAGCAGCAGGCTAAACAGCTTCATGGTAGAGACTCTCCGGGTCTTCGGGATCGAGCGAGGCCGAGTGAACACGCGCGCCGCGCATGAGAATCGCGTAGACGGCGGGCAGAACAGTGAGCGTGGCGACGGTTGCTCCAATGAGTCCGCCGATTACCGCGCGGCCGAGGGGAGCGGTCTGAGCGCCGCCTTCGCCGAGGCCAAGCGCGATGGGGACCATGCCGAGGATCATGGCCGTGGCAGTCATCAGAATTGGCCGCAGGCGGCCCTTTGAGCCGCGGCGAGCAGCTTCGAGCGGGTCCACGCCGGCACGGCGTTCGTATTCGGCGAATGAGCAAAGCAGGATGGCGTTGGCTGCGGCGATGCCGGTGGCCATGATCGTGCCGAGGAAGGACTGGACGTTGAGAGTGGTGCCGGTGGTGAGCAGCATCAGCGTGACACCGGCGAGCACGCCGGGCGTCGTCGAAAGGATCGCGAGGCCAAGGCGAGGCGACTGGAAGTAGGCCGACAGCAGCAGGAAGATCGTGATCAACGACAGCACGACGCCGAAGGTGAGGCTCGATGTGGTTTCCTCGAAGGGCGGAATTTGGCCGCGCAGGACGACCTTCGAGCCGCGCGGCGCCTCGCCGGCACGTTCGATGGCGGCGCTGATCTGGCGCGCGGCCTCGCCCAGCGCCACGCCGTCAAGATTGGCGGTGATGCTGACGACGCGCTGCATGTTGTTGCGCTCGACGATGCCGGGTGCGGTGGCGGGCTTCAGCTCGGCCACATCGGACAGCAAGGGGCGCGCGGCGCCATTGTGCATCACGGGGAGCCTCTTCAGTTCGTCGAGGGAATCCATGCGCTGGTACGGGATTTCGACCTGAATCTGAAAGGCGTTGCCGGAGCCGGGATCGCGCCAGTAGTTGGGCTGGATGAAGCGCGACGACGAGGTGGCGGCGACCATCGACCGGGCGACCGACTCCATTGTCAGGCCATACTGGGCGGCGCGGAGGCGGTCGATCTCGACATCAATAGCCGGATAGTCGAGCGCCTGCTCGAATTGAACGTCGCGGAGGATTTGAAGCTTGGCAAGCTCGGCGTGGAGCTTCTCGGCGTGGGCGCGATTGTTGGGAATGTTGGGCCCCTGCACGGCGACCTCGATCGGCGTGGGCGCACCAAAGCTCATCACCTGTCCGACAATGTCGCCGGGTTCGAAACGCACATTGGCGCCGGACAGATCCTTCGCGAAGCGCGCGCGCAGGCGCTCACGGAGGGGTTCGCCCTGCAGTGGGGCGGCGCGATCGAGTTCCACTTTTAACAGCGCCTCGTGCTGGCCGCTCGTGAAGATGTGGATCATATTGACGGGGTTCGCGGACGGCGGGGTGCCGATGAAGGCGGTCGAGATGGTGATATTGTCCTTGCCTGCTTCCTCTTCGATCAGCGAGAGGACGCGCAGCACTTCCTGCTCGGTCTTTTCGACGCGCGCGCCGTCCTTCGCGCGGATGCGGAGTTGGAGGAAGTTGTCGCCGGACTGCGGGAAGACCTCCTGGCCGAGTCGCGGAGCCAGCAGCATGAGCAGAAGCACGGAGGTGACGGTATAGAACCCCGCAACAATCCAGCGGGCGGCAACGACGCGGTCGACGTACACGCCGTAAAAACGGCCGAGGCGGGTGTCCTCTGCATGGCCGCTGCCCTTGCGCAGCAGCCACATCGACATCACCGGCACCAGCGAACTTGACAGCACGTACGAAGAGATCATCGCAAAGCCCACCGCGAGCGCCAGCGGCACGAACAACTGCCGAACGACGCCCTCCATCAAAAACGCGGGCGCGAAGACGCTGAGGATGGCGACCATCGCCAGCAGGCGTGGCACGGCGGTCTTCCTGCACGCGTCGAGGACCGAGCGCGCGCGGCTCAGACCCGACTCGAGGTGGGCGTGGATGTTCTCGATCTCGACTGTCGCTTCGTCCACCAGGATGCCGACGGCGAGCGCGAGTCCGGCCAGCGTCATGATGTTGATAGTCTGGCCGGTGGCCCAAAGCCACACGACCGAGGACAGCAGCGCCGCCGGAATGGTGGTGATCACCACCAGCGCGCCCCGCCAGTCACGCAGGAAGAGCAGCACGGCGATGCCGGTGAGCAGCGCGCCGAGCCAGGCTTCGGTGACGAGGTTGCGAATGGCGGAGGCGACGTAACGCGATTGATCGAACTCGAGCGAAACCGTCACGTCCTCGGGAACGGCCGCCTGCATGTCAGGCATGGCGGCCCTGACGCGTTCAATCACGCGGAGCGTCGAGGCGTCGGCGCGCTTGGTGACGGGAATGTACACCGTGCGCGTGCCGTTGACATGGGCGTAGCCAGTGACAATGTCGGTTCCGACTTCGATCGTGCCGAGGTCGCGCAGGTACACCGCCGGATTGGCGCCGGCCTTGATGGGCGCTTCGAGCAGTCCATCGACGGCGCCGGCGAGCGTGGCGTTCGTCACCGCGAACAAATTCTGATCGCCGATGCGCATGTTGCCAGCGGGCATGACGGTGCTGCCGCGCAGTGACGCCTGGATGGCTTCCTCGGGCGAGACGCGGTACTGGCGCAGTTTGTCGGGGTCGAGGCGGAGGACAACGGTCTTGGCCGCGCCTCCGAAAGGCGGAGGTGCGGAGACGCCTTCCAGCGTGGCGAACAAGGGCCGCACGCGATTGATGGCGATGTCCTGCATTTCGCCGGTGCCGCGCGTCTCGCTGCGAAACACGAGTTGACCGACGGCGACGCTGCCCGCGTCGAACCTCGTGATGAATGCGGGTACCGTGCCGGGCGGCATGAACGAACGGGATCGCGTTGTCGCCGCGACCACGTCGGCCAGCGCTGCGGACATGTCGGTTCCTGGATGGAAGGTGCACTTGATGAGCGAGCCGCCCTGGATGCTGCGCGATTCGACGTTGCGGATGCCGGTGACGTACAGCAGGTGGTACTCGTAGTAGTAC
>DNFG01000189.1 GCA_003487005.1 Bryobacterales bacterium | reverse complement strand
CTATCCTTCGCTTCACTGCGGGTGAGTATGCCAGCAGATCGAATGGCGAACCACCACACACAGCGCGCAATTCCCATTCAGGACGAATTGCCCAAGGTTATCCGCGCGCTGCAGCGGCCAGCAGGCGATGATCCTCGTTTCCAATCCTTAGAACTGATTCGACAGAACTGTGTCGAGTTTCGACACCTCGTTCATTCCACTTTGAAGCAGATCCATATGCGATCCCTGGAGGAGATCCTGCAGATCGAGGCGCTCCTAACGCCGAATAATCGAAAGGAACTGCCGAAGGGCCTCGTGTGGTTCCTCGACCGGTCAACGCAGTTGTGGCGCCGCATCAATGACGCACTGGTGTGGCTAGTCATAGGCCAGCAGTCGAACGTCATACGCACGGTCTGTCATCGAAAGGACCGAGTGCGTCTATCTCAGGCGAACCCAGGCCCAATGCTCAAGTTCCTTGAGAACGTGAACGCTGATCCAGAGACGATAGTGATCTGGTCGGACGCGACCACCTGCGTGGACGTTGGGGACATTGTGTGCAGGAGCTATTCGGGACCTCTGAATGGTTTTATCGAGGTCAAGGAAGGTGTCATCAACGAGAAAATTCATGACTTGATGTACACGAAGGGTGCTCCCGGGGAGGTTGTCTCGCGCATTCTCGATTTTGCAGAGGATTACGGACCAAAAGCGATGAAACAGCTTGACCGCGTGGTGCGCCAACGGCAGCGCCACGAACAGATAGCGGACATCCTGGATCACGATCGCGGTTTTCACCCGCACCGCCAGGCTGAGGTGATCATTTCTGAATCCTGCGTTCCCGATGAAAGCTATGACAGCAAATTGCAGGCGATCATCGACAGCCCTCCAGAAGCCAGATCGCTTTCGTGCATCGACCGCTGCTTATGGGTCTACGTTGACTGCAACCCAGCCGTGCCAATTGATGAAAAATTCAAGCACTTTCAGGAAGCGTTGTCACTCGCCTGCCCGTCGTCGGTGCAGTGGCTCCGTCAAAGTTTGGGAGACGCCGAACCGTTCGTGGCCGTCCCGGTCGAGGAGAACCTCTACTGCCCCGAGGCCATACCCCTATTTCTTCGTCAACTTCGTCCGGAGACCATTCGTGATCTGCTCATCGGCAGATTGACGCACTCGGTTTTTCTGTTTTTCGATTGGTATGTCTTTGGGCAACTGGTCGGGGATCTGGGTGCGGAGCTAGCGTGGAGTACGGCCAAAACAGGTCGCCGAAACAACGCGCGACCCGAGCCACAGCGCCTGGCAACCTTTGGAGGCCGCATAGCGCGCATCCAGCTTCCCAACGGCCACTTCATAGATGGCCTTTCGAAAATCTATCGCATCCTGTTCGATGGCATCACGCCGAGTAGTATCGCCGCGCAGTACATCGAACATCTCAGACAACACCGTTCAGCAGGACAGAGCAAACCGTGAAACACGCAGTATAGAGTCGGGGCGGCACGGCAACTGCAAGTCGATACTACTGTCGATATGGCAAGTATCACTGTTCCGCTGAGGGCGAATGCAGGAAGACGTAGCGACCTCCTAGTCCGACTACTGGCCGTAGGATTCTTGAAGAATTGCGTGCCTGGGGTCAAATGCCACCGACCGCCCGACGCCACAGAGTAAAATACCGCCATGACGAGCGAACAGAGGCAGCAATTTGAAGAGATTGGATTTGTGGTGCTGCCTGACGTGTTGGACGCGGACTGGCTGAGGGCGCTGCGGACGCGGGTGGAGGCGCTGTTCGAGCAGGCGGGCGAGAACGCGGGTCACGAATTTAGGGCGGAGCCGCACGCGCGGCGGATGACGGTCTTGTTGGACAACGGGGAAGAACTGGCGCGGGTGGCGCAACATCCGGAGGTGCTGCGGTTGGTGGAGGCGGCGCTGGGACCGGGGTTCGCGCTGGCGGATCTCGAAGCGCGTTCGACGAATCCGTTCGCGCCGGCGCCAGGGCCGTGGCGCACGGGTGAGGACCTGTGGGCGGATGGCGAGTCGTGCCACGTGGTCTGGATGCTGGACGATTTCACGGAAGAGTGCGGGGTGCTGCGAGTGGCGCCGGGGTCGCACAAATGGGGTCGAGCGCCAAAGGAAGAGAACCCACCGGAGTTGCCTTTGACGGGGCCGGCGGGGAGTGTGGCGGTGTTGGCCTCAAAGTTGTGGCGGAGCGGGACGGTGAACCGGACGGACCGGCACCGGCGGGCGCTGCACGGGCGGTTTGTCAGGTAGTGGTGGCGTACACTGAAGAATTGGGCCTGCCCCAGTTGTCCATGCCTCGTTTTTACACTCGATCCGAACTCGTGGAGGCCCGCGCCGGGTGGCGGCGCGAAGGCCGGAAGGTCGTTTTCACGAACGGCTGCTATGACATTCTCCATCCGGGGCACATCCGGTTGCTGGAGGCGGCGCGGGCGCTCGGCGACGTGCTGGTGCTGGCGTTGAATTCCGACGCGAGCGTGTCCCGGATCAAGGGACCGCTCCGGCCTCTGCTCGATGAGCGGCAGCGCGCGGCGGTCGCGCTCCAACTCGAGGCCGTGGACGCGGTGGTGCTGTTCGATGAGGACACGCCGCGCGAGATGATCGCGGCGGTGCTGCCAGATGTACTGGTGAAAGGCGCCGACTGGTCCCACTTCGTGGCGGGCCGCGAAGAGGTGGAGGCCGCGGGCGGCGAGGTGCGGCTGTTGCCGCTCGAACCGGGCTACTCCACCACGGCAACGGTGGAAGAGATGCTGGCGCGGCGGCGTGGCGCGGCAAACTCGTGAGCGCGGCTTCTCTGAAAGATCTGCTGCTGCCGCTGTCCGGGAGCGCTGCGTTCCGCGAGTTGCGCGAACGGCTGACGGCGCCGGGCGCGGCGCGCGTCATGCTGGCGGGGCTGAACGGACCCGCGAAGGCGCTGTATCTTTCGCTGCTGGCGCGCGAGACGGCGCGGCCGGTGCTCGTGGTGACCGATTCGCCGAAGTCGGCCGAAACGCTCGTCGAACTGCTGGACGCCTTTCACGGACTGCTGGGCGCCGAAGGGCCGCGTCCTCTGCTGATTCCCGCGCTCGATGTCCTGCCGGGTCAGGGACTGTCACCGCACAACGAGATCAAGGAGCAGCGGGCGGTGGCGCTGTACCGGATCGCGGACCGGGATTGCTCCATCGTGGTGACGCCCGTGGCTTCGGCGCTTCTGCGGGTGGAAACGGCGGCGGCGTACCGGCAACTGGCCTTGCATTTGCGTGTCAATGACGAACTGCCGATGGACGACCTGGCGGCGCATTTGCGCTCCATCGGGTATTCGCCCAGCGAGCCCGTGGAAATGGAGGGCGAATTCTCGATCCGCGGCGGCATTTTTGATGTGTATCCGGCGGAAGCGGAACGGCCGGTGCGCGTGGAATTCTTCGGCGACACGGTGGAAAGCCTGCGGGAATTCGATCCGGCGACCCAGCGTTCGACCGGACGGATCGACGCCTGCACGCTGCTGCCGCTCGAAGAGACGCCGCGAACGCCGGAGTTCCTCGAACAGTTGTCGCCGGACGGATCGTCGTTTCCCGGATGGGAGTTCCACGCGCCGAAAGCGCGCCCGCGGCTGTACTCGCTCGAATCGCTGCTGGAACGGCCGGTGGTGGTGTGGGACGAACCCGAATCGCTCGCGCCCGCGGCAGACAAACTCTGGCAACGGCTGACGGCCACCACGGAAGCGCCCCTGCCCCCCGAGCAACTGTTCTTCCGCTGGGGCGAACTGCACGCGGCCCGGACCGAGCGTCAGGAAATCGAACTGCGCGAACTGGCGCTGGCGGGAGAGATTCATTCCGACGCCGCGCCGGTCGAGATCGTGTCGCGGCCTCCAGTGCCCTTCAAGAACTCGATGCCCGCGGCGGTGGCGGACGCGCGGACGTTCGTCGAACAGGGCTTCCAGGTCGTGTTCTGCGCCGCGACGCCCGGCGACGCGGACCGCCTGAGCGATATCTTCGGCGAGTACGAACTGGCGCACCGGCCGCGGTTCGCAGAGGCGTCGGTCTGGATCGAAAGCGGCTACCTGCGCCGGGGAACGGTTCTGCCGGAAGCGCGGCTGGCGCTGATCGGATTCGAGGATCTGTTCGAGACCGCGGAACTGGCGGCGCCGCCCGCGCGGCGGCGGTCGCATGTGGCGACATTCACACCGGAGTCGCTGGACCTGTCTCCGGGCGATTACGTGGTCCACGCGCAGCACGGAATCGGGAAGTACACGGGGCTGCGGCAGATGAAGCTCGAGTCCACCACCGAGGAGTTCATGGTGGTGGAGTACGCGGGCGAATCGCGGCTGTATGTGCCGCTGACGCGGCTGGATCTGATCCAGAAGTACCGCGGCGCGCGCGAGGCGCCGCCCGCCATGGACAAGCTCGGCGGCCAGACCTGGCAGAAGACCAAGTCACGCGTGAAGGCGAAGATGCGCGACATGGCGGACGAACTGCTGAAGCTCTACGCGAAGCGCAAGACCGAGGACGGCTTCGCGTTCTCGTCCGATTCCAACTGGCAGAGCGAGTTCGAGGATTCATTCGAGTACACCCCGACGCGCGACCAGGTGCAGGCAGTGGCGGAGATCAAGCGCGACATGGAGAGCGCGCATCCGATGGACCGGCTGTTGTGCGGCGATGTCGGCTTTGGCAAGACCGAAGTGGCGATGCGCGCGGCGTTCAAGGCGCTGGGCGACGGCAAGCAGGTGGCCGTGCTGGCGCCCACGACGGTGCTGGCGTTTCAGCATTACGAGACCTTCCGCCGGCGGTTCCAGACCTTCCCGGTGCGGGTCGAGCTGTTGAGCCGGTTCCGGACGGCCAAGGAGATCAAGGCCACGCTGGCGGACCTGGCGGACGGCAAGGTGGACATCGTCGTGGGCACCCACCGGCTGTTGTCCAAAGACGTCGAATTCCCGGATCTCGGGCTGCTGATCATCGACGAAGAGCAGCGGTTCGGCGTGCGTCACAAGGAACGCCTGAAACAGATGCGCGGCAGCATCGACGTGATGACGATGAGCGCGACGCCGATCCCGCGAACGCTGCACATGTCGCTGCTCGGACTGCGCGACATGAGCGTGATCGAGACGCCGCCCAAGGACCGGCTGGCAGTGCAGACGGTGGTGGCGCGCTACGAGCCAGAGCTGATCAAGACGGCCATCGAGCAGGAGTTATCGCGGAATGGGCAGGTCTATTTCGTCCATAATCGCGTCGAAAGCATCTGGAGCCGGGCGGCGGAACTGCAGTCGCTGGTGCCGGGCGCGCGGGTGACGGTCGGACACGGGCAGATGGGCGAGGATGCGCTCGAAAAGGTGCTGCTGGGGTTCATGCGGCACGAGGCGGACGTGTTTGTGTGCACGACGATCGTCGAAAACGGGCTGGATATTCCGCGCGCAAACACGATGATCATCGAAAATGCGCAAAATTACGGGCTTTCGGAGCTGTATCAGTTGCGCGGGCGCGTGGGGCGGTCGAACCGGCGGGCGTACGCGTACCTGCTCGTGCCGCCCGGCGGAGAGTTGACCGAAATCGCGCGGAAGCGGCTGGCGGCATTGAAGGAGTTTTCAGATCTGGGGGCGGGATTCAAGATCGCGGCGCTGGATCTGGAGTTGCGCGGCGCCGGCAATCTGTTGGGCGGCGAGCAGCACGGGCACATGGCGAGCGTGGGTTACGAAACCTATTTGAAGATGCTCGACGAGACCGCCCGCGAATTGCGGGGCGAAACGATCGGTCCGGAAGTCCATTCGACGCTGAACCTCGGGCTCGAGTTCAGGATTCCGCGGGAGTATATCGCCGACGAGCAGCAACGTTTGCGGGCTTACAAACGGATCGCCGATTGCGGCGAACCGGAAAAGGGCGGGCAGTTGCTGAGCGAACTGGAAGACCGTTACGGCGCGCCCCCGGAGAGTGTCCGGCAACTGGTCGCGTTCTCGCAGTTGAAGACCCTCGCGCAGCGGTTGGGCGTGGAAACGGTGGACCGGCGCGGTGGCGGCATCAATCTCAAGTTCCATCCCGGTGCGCCGATCGATCCGGGGAAATTGATGCGTCTGGTCGGCGAGACCCCGGGCGCGCAGTTCACTCCGGCGGGGATTCTGCGCCTGCCGCTGGGCGCCGGCGAGGCGGCGGAGGTGATCCGCGAAGTGGCAGCACGGCTCAACGCGCTGGCTGCGTGAGTGATAATGGTCAGTATGAGGATTTGTGCCTTCGCTCTGTCTCTGGTCTGGCTGGCCGCGCCTTCGGCGTGGGCGGCGGACCCGGTGTTGATTGAGCAGATTGTCGCCAAAGTCAACGGGGACATCATTACACGCACTGAGTTGGAGCGTTCGCGCGCCCAGCTTGAAGCGGAACTGCGCAGCCGCGGCGCAACGCCGGAGCAGTTGCAGAAGGAGATGGCCGCTCGCGAGCCGGATATCCTGCGCGACCGGATCGATTCGCTCCTGCTCATCCAGCGGGGCAAGGACCTGAACATCAACGTGGATCAGGATGTCTCGAAGTACCTCGGACAGGCGCAGTCGGCCAGCAAGATCGCCGATCCGGACAAATTCCAGGCCTGGATCCGCGAGCAGACCGGCATGAGCTACGAGGACTTCCGCTCCGAGACCCGCAACGGCCTCTTGAGCCAGCGCGTGATCGGCCAGGAGGTATCGAGCAAAATCAATGTGCCTCGGGCGGAAGTCGAGAAGTACTACGAAGAGCAT
>DNFG01000483.1 GCA_003487005.1 Bryobacterales bacterium | reverse complement strand
TGAAACACCCCAGGGGAGGGGGGAATTGCCCCCCCCACTATCTCTGTCCCATCCCCCCTCCCCTGGGGTGTTTCAATCCCCCCTTCCGAAGACGCCGATTCACGGGTAGATTGATCCTGAAGACAGATCGTTGAGGACTCTTTCTGAGGACTCTTCGAAGGAGACCAGTACCTTCCGAGGGCAGAAGAGAGATCTGGATTCCTGCGCACGATCAGGGCGAGGAAATACTTCACAGGCTGAAGTGGTTCGTCCGCAGGCGCAGGAACCCAGGCAAGCCCGAGGGGGTGTGGAGACTAAACGGAGGATCCCCGGCATTCCAGGCACATGCGCGTAGCGTGGGCGCGCGTGATCTTTGCTGCCGGGGGTCGATGATAAGGAGGGCGGGTATGCCCCCACGGTGGTGGCAGGTACTTTCTCTTGCCGCGTACGCGGCATTGGTCATCACTACGGTCCCGCAAGGATTCTCATTTGGCCCGCCGGTGGCAGGCAATCCCGCATACAAGTTAGGTCCTGAAGACCAGCTTCGTGTGTGGGTGCTTGGTCTGAATGAGATTAGCGCACATCCGGTCCGCGTCAATAGCGGCGGGGAGATCGATCTTCCGGTTCTGGGCCGGGTCCAGGCAGGCGGTTGCACCCTCGAACAACTGCGGGAAGTATTGCGGACCAAGCTTTCACGCTGGTTGAGAGATCCGGAAGTCTCCGTGGAAATTCTCGAGTTCGGGAGTCATCCTGTGACAGTCCTGGGGGCTGTCAATAAGCCCGGCGTCTATCAGCTGCAGAGCGGAAGGACGCTCGCGGAGATGTTGTCCCTGGCGGGCGGTCCGGCCCGGGAGGCGGGTTCGGTTCTGTTGGTGAGCCGTAGGGCAGAGCAGGGGCCGCTTCCGCTATCTGGCGCCGCCCTGAACCCGGAGGGGACCTTTCACGTGGCGACCGTGAATCTCGACACGCTGATGAAGGGCGGGTCGCCGGACATGAATATTGACCTAAAGGCAAACGACGTCCTGTCATTGCCGGAAGCGGAACTGGTCTATGTGCTGGGCGCCGTCAGGAAGCCGGGCGGATTCACGATCAAACAGGGCGAGACGATGTCCGTACTCCAGGCACTGTCCCTTGCCGAGGGATTGGTCCCCGGCAACGCCGCGGGCAGGAGCCGGATTCTTCGGCGGAGTGTGGAAAAGGAGCCCATCGTAGAGATCCCAGTGAACGTGAGCCGCCTGTTCGCCGGCAAGACGCCAGATGTCGCAATGCGTTCGCAGGACATTCTGATCGTCCCCTCCAGCACGGGCAAGCAAGTTGCCCTGCGCGCCACGGACACGGTGCTGCAAGTTGTCAGTGGCGTAATCATCTGGAGGCGATGACATGAACGAATCGGAAGCCGCGGATCCCGTCCCCTGTCAATACCGAGAGATCCAGGTCCCCTCCCGCACCCCGGCTTTGAGGAGTCTTCCGGCCCCCCCGGGGATCGGACAGGAATTCCACCTGTTGGATGTGGCCGGAATGATCCTGCGGCGCTGGTGGATGGTGCTGGCTGCCGGACTTCTGGGCATGCTGGCGGGATTCGGGGTTAGTGTCCTGCAGGAGCCAGTGTACCGCGGGCAAGCTTCGATTGAGAGCGAGAAACTGAACAAGGACTTCCTGAATTTGCGTTCGATGCTGCCCGAGGGTGAAGCGGCACCCGGTGCAGAGGACACGTCTTTGAGGACGCAGGCCGCCTTGCTTCGTGACGAGGGTTTGCTGGCGGATGTCATCCACGAGGAAGGGCTCGCCACACATCCGGATTTCGCTCCTCCCGCCGGCTGGCGGAAGACTCTTCTCACCCGATCCCGGCTCATGTCCGAGGCTGAGCTCGAACCCGAAGTGTATGCACTTCGCAGGCTGGGTCGATCCCTTCAGGTGGACGCACCTGGTCCGGGGAGCATAATCTTCGTTTCGCTGGAAAGCCATGATGCAGCCGCCGCGGCACGAATCGTCAACCGGCTCGTTGGCCTCTTTCTTGAGCGCCAGACCAAGGCGCGACTGGATGCCATCCGCCGAACGGAATCTGTCCTGCTGGATCGAATCAAGGATCTGGAGAGCAGGCTGAAGGCGTCCGAAATCGAACTGCAGGCTTACGCGCAGCGATCGGAGATGGTATACAGCAACCGCAGCACGACGACAGCCGAGGAGCGGCTCTCCCAACTCGAAAGCCAGTTGGTGGCTGCCCAGGTGGAGCGGGTCGCACGGGAGGCGGAGCGAGACGCATCGTTGGCGTCCATCGCGACGGTGAAGCGCGTTGCGGAAGACCCGGTTGTGGTGGAACTACAGTCAAGGCTGCATGCACTCGGTGCGCAGCAGGCCGAACTGCTCACGCTTTACCAGCCGGAGTATCACAAGGTGCGCAGCGTGACGGACCAGATTCAATCGGTGCAGAACTCACTGGCGGACTATCTGCGGGCAAGCGCGAAGAAGATCGGTCAGGACCACGACATCGCACGAAGCCGGGAGCGCATGATCAGAGAGGCCTACGGTCTGCAGTTCGCACTGGTCTCCCGGCAGGCGATGGCACGGGTGACCTACAGCATGCTGGAGCGGGAGGTAGAGACCAACCGAAAGCTCTACGAAGAGATGCTGAAGCGTGTCAAGGAAGCGGGCATCGCCTCCGCATTGCAGGCGAGCGGTGCAAGGCTGTTGGCCGCCGCCAGCGTACCGGCATGGCCGTCCAGGCCCAATACCGGACTGAACGCCATGATGGGTCTGCTATTCGGCCTTGCCGTTGGCTCGCTACTGGCGATCTACAGGGATAGCACAGACGCGAGGGTGCGGGCGCCCGGTGAGCTCTCGATGCAATTGAGCATGAACGAACTCGGCGCCATCCCGCAATCCCGCACCGCTTCTCCGGGAGGACCGGGCAGTAGTCTCCAACTCGAAGCTGTGGTTCCGCGAAGAGCATGGAGCGGATCCGGGGCGGGTCTTCTTCCAACCCTGAACGCGCCCGATCTGGAGTTTGGTGAAGCAATCCGGGGGGTGGTGCATTCCCTGCTCGCGGCCAACCGGACGACTGGCGCCCGGGTGGTGCTCATCACCAGTCCATCGCCGGGCGAAGGAAAATCGCTTGTGTCGGTGAGTCTGGCGGTCGCGCTCGCAGAAACTGACCGGACCGTCCTGCTCGTGGATGGAGATTTGCGCCGTCCCCAACTGCACGAGTATCTGGACGTCCCGAACATCTGGGGATTAAGTGACCTGCTGAGTGAGCGGAGCCAACTCAGCAATGCGCCGCGCGAAATGTTGGGGCGTCCTACCGGTATGGAGAGGCTGTGGCTGCTTCCCAGCGGGCCTGGCGTCGAAAATGTCTCGCGCCTGCTGGAAAGCCGCCGTCTGCAGCAGTTTGCCGAGGGCGCTGCGCGCCAGTTCGACTTGGTGGTCATCGACAGCCCCGCGGCTCTGCGCTTTGCCGACTACCGGGCGCTCGGACTGGTCTGCCATGGGGCCCTTCTCGTGCTCAGCGCCAGTCAAACGGCTTTCTCGGATATCGCGGAAGTGCGAGACCGGCTGCACGGTGACGGTGTTCCCGTTCTGGGAGCCTTGCTGAATCGATGGAACCCCCGCCAGCGAGGGAGAGGCTATGGGTATCGCTACTACTACCCCAGCGGAAAGCTCTAGCCGTAGCGGCGCCCTGCTGCGCCGCAACTTCGCATGGTGCCTCACCGGAAACTACGTCTTCGCCGCTTGCCAGGCCCTGATAGTCATCATGATGGCGAAGTTTGGCACCGCGGAAATGTTGGGACAATTCGCCCTGGGCCTTGCCATCAGCACACCCCTCATCATGCTCTTCGATATGCAGTTGCGAGCCGTACAGTCGGCCGATGCTGCTCGCGAGTGGGCGTTCCGGGATTGTCTCGGAATGCGCGTGCTCAGCAGCACTGTCGCTGTCGTTGTTGCCGTCTTCATCGCCTTCGCGACCGGGATGCGATGCGAAACCGTGCTCGTGGTGTCACTGGTCGCGCTGTCGAAGGCGGTGGAATCGATCAGTGATGTTTGCTACGGCCTCTTTCAGCGGCACGAGAGGCTGGAACTGGTCTCCTTCTCGATGATGCTTCGTGGTCTGCTCGCCGTTGCAGTCATCTCGGTGGCGTTGATGAACAGCCGGCGGATGAGCTTCGCGATGGTATCCCTCATTCTCGTCTGGCTCCTCGTGGTGATTGCTCACGATCTGCCACGTGTCGTCTCGCTGTTGGGCACGCCGGCGGAATGGCCGCGCTTCGATCCCACCCGGCTGAGGGCGCTCACACTCGTCGCATTTCCGTTGGGTATTGCCACGATGCTGCTCGCACTCAACCAGAGCATTCCCCGCTATTTCGTCCAATACCATTCTGGCGAGACCGCCGTGGGCATCTATGCCGCGCTCGCCTACACCAGTGTTGCGGCCGTCACCGTAGTGGATGCACTCGGACACGCCATGATGTCGCGATTGTCCCACCATTTTGAGGCGGTACGGCTTGCTCAGTTCCAGCGGCTCACCGCGGGCATGGTCCTGGGGGCCTTCGTGCTAGGCGTCTCGGGGATCGCTCTCGCAAAATACTTCGGCGAATGGTTTCTCGCCGTCCTCTACCGCCCTGAATACGCCCGGCACGCAACCCTGCTCCTCTGGGTGATGATCGGCACCGCGCTCACGATGGGCGCCTCCGCACTCATGTATGCGCTCACGTCGATGCACGTGTTCCGTCCACAGGCTTGGCTGCTTGGGCTTGTGGTGAGTGTCACCGCAGCCGCCTGCGCCTTGCTGGTTCCGAGGTTTGGGCTCGTGGGGGGCGCGATTGCGTCCACGGTCTCCGGGTTTGTCCTGCTTTCCGGAGCGGCCGTCCTTCTAGCGCGTGAGCTCCACAGAGCCCGGGGACGCCTCGCCATCTCTCTCGCCACCACCGTGGCGCCACCCGCGCACACTCCCTTGGGGGGGGTATTCCCATGAGCGAAACAAGTGGACGCGTGCCCGGGGGACCGGCTCTGACGAC
>DNFG01000106.1 GCA_003487005.1 Bryobacterales bacterium | reverse complement strand
GCAACCCCCCCCCCCCCCCGCCGACCCCCCCCCCCCCCCCACCGCCCCCCCCCCCCCCTCCCTTCCGCCCGCCGATCCCCCCGCCCAGATCCTCGTCACCCCCCGCATCGGCATCCGCCAAAGCCGCGATCTCCCCCTTCGCTTCGTACTCGACCCCGCAATCAGGTACAATGGTGAACGGTCACGCGCCCGTAGCTCAGCTGGATAGAGCGTTTGCCTCCGGAGCAAAAGGTCGCACGTTCGAATCGTGCCGGGCGTACCACAATCTCCCCCCAGGGCCGCCCCCTCCGGCGGCCCTTTTCACGTCCCCCTCCGCCCCTCTGGTGTATACTCAAGCCCAAAAGCCGGTCAGCCGGGGACCCCATGTCATCAGGGAGGCTGCCAGTCCCAGAGGAACGACAGGAAACACCATGATTACCAGAAGAACTTTTGCTCAGGGCCTCGCCTTCGCGCCCGCCATCGCTTCCGCTCAGCCCGCTTCGGGCAAACTCCGGGTCGGCGTCATCGGCTGCGGTGGCCGCGGCGTCGGCGCCCACATCAATACCCTCCTCAAGATGAAGGAAGCCGACAACGTGGACATCACCGCCGTCTGCGACGTCTTCGACAAGCGCGCCCAGAATGCCGCCAAACTGACCGGCGGCAAGCCCTATCAGGACTACCGCGAACTCCTCGCCAACAAGGATGTCGATGTCGTCGTCATCGCCACCCCCGACCACTGGCACGCCCAGATGGCCATCGACGCCGCCAGCGCCGGCAAGCACATCTACTGCGAAAAGCCCATGACCCACACCGTCGAGGAGGCCAAGGCCGTCGTCGCCAAAATCCGGGAAACCGGCGTCAAAATGCAGGTCGGCGTCCAGGGCATGTCCGACGATTCCTACGAAACCGCTTACAAACACGTTCAGGCCGGCGACCTCGGCAAAGTCGTCATCGCCCAGATCGACTATTCCCGCAACTACAAAGGCGATTACTGGCTCAAACCTGTCGATCCCGACCTGAAACCCGGCGTCAACTTCAATTGGGACCTCTTCGTCGGGCCCGCCGCCAAACGCCCCTTCGACGCCGAACGCTACTTCAACTGGATCCGCTACTGGGATTACTCCGGCGGCATCCCCGCCGGCCTGTTCGTCCACCGTGTCACCCGCCTCATCAAAGCCCTCGGCCTCACCATCCCCGAGTACGGCTCCGCCCACGGCGGCACCTTCCAGTTCACCGAAAGCGCCGCCGAAATCCCCGACACCATCAACATCATGCTCGACTACCCCGGCGGGCCCACCGTCATGCTCATCTCCTCGCTCGCCAACAATACCCCCGTCGCCCACCACCTCCGCGGCCACAAAGCCACCCTCGAATTCACCCCCACCGGCTTCACCATCAAGCCCCAGTCCATCTACGCCAATGAAGTCAAGGAATTCGTCCACAAAAAGACCGGAGGCGAAGATACCGAACTCCACCTCCGCAACCTCCTCAACGCCATCCGCGGCAAAGAAGCCCTCAAATGTGACGAAAAACTCGGCTACTATGGCGTCGCCGCCTGCCAGTTCGGCATCCTTTCGCTCCAGCAGCGCAAGTACATGAAGTGGGACACCGCCAACGAGAGGATCATCCCCGCATGAAACCCTCCTTCGCCGCCCTGCTCGTCACCACTGCCGGACTCGCCCTTCTGGCCTGCGCCCAGGCTCCGCCATCCCCCTTCGCCTTCGGCAAAGCCTCCCCGGACTCCCTCGAACTCACCGAAAACGGTCAGCCCGTCTTCGTTTACAACCACGGCATGATCCTCCAGGAGGGCGTCGATCCCAAATACCGCCGTTCCTCCTACCTCCACCCTGTTTACGCCCCCGACGGCACCGTCCTCACCGACGACTTCCCCAAGGACCACTACCACCACCGCGGCATCTGCTGGACCTGGCCCGAAGTCACCATCGAGGGCGTCACCCACGACATCTGGGCCGTCAAAGGCATGGAACAGCGCTTCGTCACCTGGCTCAAGCGTGAGGTCCACGCCGATCGCGCCGTCCTCGCCGTCGAAAACGGCTGGTATGTCATGGGCAGTGACATGCGCTCCGTCCGCGAAATCGTCGAAATCACCGTCCATCCGGCCCAAAACAACCGCCGCCACATCGATTTTGTACTCACTTTCGAGACCGTCGACGCCCCCGTCGAGATCTCCGGCCGCGAAAAGAAGGGCTATGGCGGCTTCGGCGTCCGCTACGCCCCCCGCACCGAAACCGTCCTTCGCACCGAAGCCGGCGTGGAACCCAAGGACACCGACATGGTCCCCCACCCCTGGGCCGAACTCGAAGCCACCTTCGAAAACGGCCGCCGCGCCGGTCTTCGCATCGAAGACCACCCGGAGAATCCCGGCGAAGGCCCCGTCGGCTGGTGCCTCCGCCACTACGGCTATGTCGCCGCCAACTACCCCGGTCTCGAGAAAATCACCCTCGGAGCGGACAAACCCCTGACGCTCCGCTACCGCGTCACCGTGTTTTCAACGACATAGACCTGCGCCTCGCCCGTCCGGTCGCTCGTGAACGTCACCCAGCGTTCATCGGGCGAATAGCACGGGTGCGGGTGCGTCCACTGCGGCCCATACACCTGATCCAAAGGCACTTCGAGCCAGCTCAGCGCGGATTTCGCATCCGATTTCCAGTTCGCGGGCTGGCTCTCCTTCCATTGCGTCCCCCCGTTGCTCGCCCCCGGCATGCAGATCAGCCGCCGCCGTCCCGTCGCCACGTCAATTTCGAATAGCCCCTCGTCCGGCACGTTCGTGTCGCACAGAATCCGCTGTCCGTCCCGGCTTGGGCTGACATGCCACACCGGGTAGTCCGTGACCGGCGCCGCCTCCAGCGTCCGCCAGTTCAGCCGGTACAGTGCTTTCCGCCAGTGGACAAACACCATGTCCCCCGTCGTGCCCAGAAACGTCTCGTGGGTCAGCCATTCCTCGAATGGATTCTCCCGCAGGCACTCCATCCCCGTTCCGTCGCGTCTCACCCGGTACATCCGCGGCGCCGGATCCCCTGCAAACTCAATCCATTCCGGCTCCAGCGGGTGAAACTGCGGATGGATCACCGTCCGCCCGAAGGGAATCACCCGCCACTCCGTCCCATCCGCCCGTCCCGCCACCAGTCCCTGCTCTGTTCCCCTTTTGTACGCCGCCGTCAGCCATTCGCCCCCGCCGCCGAGCGTGCATTCGCCCAATTGCGCCCCCTCGAACTCCACCACCTGCTCCTCGGCCAGCGTCGCCCGGTCCAACCGCCAGATGCCGCCGCCCCGCACGAAGAACACAGTCGCCCCGTCCGGCGATAGCGTCGGCGAATAGGCATGAATCGACGCCCCGTCCGTCAATTGCCGCACCGGACCATCCGGAAACCCCGTCTCGAACAACTGCGCCTCTCCCGTCCGGTACGACACAAAGATCAAATTCCGCGAGTCCGGTGTGAACGAACTCTGCAAAAAGTAGCTCAAGTGACTCCGCGATGGGTGACTGGTCATCTGGAGGACCCGCGCGCCTGTCACCTCGTCCCGGTACTCTCTACGCTCATTTGGGTGAACGTTGCCCTTGCCGTGCTGCCTCTTCTCCATGCCCTCAGGATACAGGTTCGCCCCGCTCCAGCGGCCCGGATTCGGATAACGGCCCTGCGTTTCGCTTTTTTTCGTCCTTCACAAGTTCCTTCACTTCCTCTTGCGCCGGTGCTACACTGCACTTAATCAGAAGCCCTACCAGGGCACGTGGGGCCGGAGCCTTTCCGGTTCTGCTTCAGTACCTGCCTCCGGGAGTCTTCCGGACCAGGAGTCAACGGGGTCGCAAACAGATAACAACTCAAAGGGAGAATCTCCAATATGAAGCTTCGGAGACTCATGAACCGGCTCACCGCACTGGCAGTGATGCTTTTGGTCGCAGGCTTCGCTGTGCAGCCCGCGGCAGCTCAGGTTCTTTATGGCTCCGTCGTCGGGACCGTGGAAGATCCGTCTGGATCCGTGGTTCCCGGCGCTGGCGTCAGTCTCGTCAATACCGAGACCGGCGTCACCCGTGATGTCCAGGCCGACGATCAAGGCCGCTATAACCTCGTCAATGTGCCCGCCGGGACCTACAATCTCGTCGTCACCGCACCAGGTTTCCGCACCACGACCCGGACCGGCATCGTCGTCACCATCAATACCGTCACGCGTCTCAACGCCCGCCTCGAAGTTGGCCAGGTGAGCGAACAGGTCACCGTCTCGGCCACCGCGGCCGCGCTCCAGACCGATCGCACCGACACCCGCGCGGAAATCAATGCCAAGGCGGTCGTTGAACTGCCTCTGCCCGCCTACCGCAACTACCAGAGCCTCATCAATCTCGTGCCCGGCGCCACTCCGGCCGCCTTCCAGAACTCGATGGGCGCTTCGCCCCAGCGTTCGCTGACCACCAACGTCAACGGAACCAACCGCAACAACAACAACACCCGCGTGGACGGCGCCATCAACGTATACATCTGGCTCCCCCACCACACCCTGTATAACCCCCCGGTTGAGTCCATTGAGACCGTCAACATCTCGACGTCGTCCTTCGACGCCGAGCAGGGCATGGCTGGCGGCGCTGCCGTCACCGTGGCCACCAAGTCCGGCACCAACCAACTCCGCGGCGCCGCCTACTGGTACCACGACAACGAGAGCCTCTACGCCCGTCCTTTCTTCTTCCAGCCCAACACGCCCCGGCCCACGCTGCCTGAGCAGACCGTGAACATCCCCGGCGGCGCCATCGGCGGTCCGATCATCAAGAACAAGTTGTTCTACTTCTTCAGCTACGAGCGGACCAAGCAGACCAACGCCCCGTTCACCAACGCCACGGTGCCCACCCCCGAGATGCGCGCCGGCAATTTCACCCCCTATCTCGGCCTCGGTCAGATCTACGATCCCTTCACCGGCGATGCCAATGGCGCTGGCCGTGTTCCTTTCGCCAACAACGTCATCCCCGCCTCCCGCATCTCCCCGATCTGGTCCCGGATCCAGGCCCTTGCGCCCCTCCCGAACCAGACGGCCGCCGATGTCTACGGCATCTCCAATAACTACTTCGCTTCCGCTCCGTTTACCCTCACCCGGGACCAGTACGACATCAAGTCGAACTACAACCTGACTGAGAAGCTGATGGTCTGGGGCAAGTACTCCCACATGCAGGCCCCCGTCAAGGGCTCCGGCGCGCTCGGTGAACTCACCGGTCCCGCCCTCGGCCAGATGGGTACCGCCGATGTCTCCGTCAAGATCCCCACGTTCGGCTTCAACTACACCGCGTCGCCCACCTTCCTCATCGACGGTGTCTTCGGCCACACCCGGTTCTCCAATATCGCGACCGGGCCCGACTACGGCCGCAACTGGGGCTCCGAAGTCTGGGGTATCCCCGGCACCAACGGCGGCAATGTTTTCGCCAACGACATCCGCTACTCCGGCCAGCCCTGCATCAACAACGGCCTCACCGGCTGGGGCAACTGCACGGGCTCCAACCCCAACTTCTACAACGATCGCTCCTATACCTACACCACCAACTTCTCCAAGGTCCAGGGCGCTCACGAGTTCCGTTGGGGCGTGGATATCGTCCGCCACGCCATGAACCACTGGCAGCCTGAAGTCAGCGGCGGCCCCCGCGGCAACCTCTCGCCCACCGGCAACGCCACCGTCCTCCAGGGCCAGATCTCCCGCAATATCCACACCTACGCCGCCGGCATGCTCGACATCCTCGGCAGCGCCTCGAAGTCGGTCCAGTTCTTCGATATGACCACCCGCGAATGGCAGAATGGTCTCTACTTCCGCGACCGCTGGCAGGTCAACCGCAACTTCACCCTCAACCTCGGCGTCCGCTATGAGTACTACCCGCTCATGACCCGCGGCGAGGGTCGCGGCCTCGAACGCTGGGATCCCACCACCAACATCGTCACCATTGGCGGCGTCGGCAATATCGATCGCAACAATGGCATGACCACCTCCAAGAAGCTCTTCGCGCCCCGCGTCGGCTTCGCCTGGCGGCTCAACGACGAGACCGTCATCCGCTCCGGTTACGGCATCACCTTCAACCCCATGGTGGTCTCCCGGCCCCTCCGCGGCCTGTATCCCTCCACCATCGGCTCCAGTTGGGTTGCCCCCACTCAGTTCGGCTTCTTCGGAACCCTCTCCCAGGGTCTCCCCGACGTCGCCACTCCGGACAT
Organism: Bryobacterales bacterium; assembly: GCA_003487005.1. Taxonomy (GTDB): domain Bacteria; phylum Acidobacteriota; class Terriglobia; order Bryobacterales; family Bryobacteraceae; genus PNKE01. Next base: position 534 of record DNFG01000106.1, on the reverse strand, counting down.
CAGCACCGGCTCCGTCATCCTACCGTCGACCGTCGACATGGGCCCCCGCAGCCCCTGGGGCGGCCTCATCAAGCGCGGCTACATCCAGAGCTGGAACTTCACCATCGAGCGCCGCATCCCGGCCGACTTCCTGATCTCCCTCGGCTACGTCGGCAACCAGACCGTCCGCCAGTTCCTCGATCGCGACATCAACGCCGCTCCCATCGGCTCCGGCCCTCTCGGACGGCCGCTCGTCGCCACGCAGGACCGCCGCATCGCCGCCAATATGTGGGACGGCTGGGGCAACGGCAACTACCACTCCATGCAGGTCGCCATCAACAAGAACCTCTCCCGCGGCCTCTTCATGAAGGGCGCCTACACCTGGTCCAAGGCCATCAACATGGCCGACGACGATGGCTGGGTCTCCCTCCCCCTCACCAACATCCCCGAATCCCTCGATCGGAACCGCGCACTCGCCGGCTACGACCGCCCGCACATGTTCGTCATGAGCTGGGTCTACGAGATGCCTTGGGGCAAGGGCCGTCCCATCCCCCT
>DNFG01000494.1:870-13772 GCA_003487005.1 Bryobacterales bacterium | reverse complement strand
CTCTTCCCCTCCATGCCCCTCTTCCGATCTGTACCCCTCGCCACCCTGCGCATCATCTTCCCCCCCCGCGGCCAGCCCCGCCCCTTCGCCCTCCCCGCACTCGATTCCGGCGAGCACGAGATTCGCCTCCATTGGTCCCCCGGCATGAACCCGCCGCCGGCGGGGCGGTTCGCCGACGGCGCCGCCCCCAGACCCCGTCTCCTTTCCGTCACCCCCGGCGCCCCGACCGCCTCCGCCGTCCACATCCTCCGTCTGCGCGTCGAGTGACGCGAAGACGCGCTCCTGAAAGGCCGCTTCTCCTCGCGGCATCTCCCCGGTATGTGGCTCCCACTCCTCTTGTTCGCCTTTCAGGTTCCCTGCGTCCAGGGCGTCCCGATCGAACTCGCCGCCAGCCCCGGCTGGATCGAAAAAGGCCCCGCCATCGCTTCCACTGTCCACGAATGGCTCATCCGTGGCTGTACCCACGCCCCGGAATCGCGTAAGCTGGAAGTCGCAATGCCCCGCCCCGCTCTCATCGCTCTGCTCTGCGCGGCATTCGCCGCATCCTGCACTCAGGCGCCACCCCCTGCACCGGACAACCCCAACGTGAAAGTCTCCGAATACGGCAAAACCCCTGACGGCCAGACCGTCCTCCTTTTCACCCTCCGCAACCGTAATGGCATCGAAGCGGGTATCCTGAACTACGGCGGCATCCTGGTTTCTCTCAAAACCCCGGACGCCAAAGGCGAATTCGCCGATATCGTCCTCGGCTTTGATGACCTCCCCGGTTACCTTGCCAAGCACCCCTACTTCGGCGCCCTCGTCGGCCGCTACGCCAATCGCATCGCCAAAGGCAAATTCAAGCTGAACGGTCAGGAGTACACGCTCGCCCAGAACAATGGCGTCAATGCCCTTCACGGCGGACTGAAGGGTTTCGACAAGTACATCTGGCATGCCGAACCCGCCGAGGACGGCGAACAGCGTCTCCGACTCCGCCTCACCAGTCCCGATGGCGATGAGGGGTACCCCGGCAGTCTCAACGTCGCGGTCACCTACACGCTCACCGACAACGACGAACTCCGCATCGACTACTCCGCCACCACCGATCGCGCCACCGTCGTCAACCTCACCAACCACACGTATTTCAACCTCGCCGGCGAAGGACTGATCCTCGATCACTTGATTCAACTCGCCGCCGAAAAATATACCCCCGTCGATAAAGACCTGATCCCCACCGGCGAACTCGCCCCCGTCGAAGGCACCCCGTTTGACTTCCGCAAGCCCCAGCGCATCGGCGCGCGAATCAACGACCCCCACCCCCAGATCCAGGCCGGCGGCGGTTATGACCATAATTTCGTCCTGGACGGCGAACCCGGCACCCTGCGCCGCATCGCCATGGTTCAGGAACCCACCAAAGGCCGCGTCCTCGAAGTCTCCACCACCCAACCCGGCGTGCAGTTCTATACCGGCAACTTCCTCGATGGCACACTGAAGGGCAAAGGCGGCGCCACTTACCACAAGCGCTCCGGGTTCTGCCTCGAGACCCAGCACTTCCCCGATTCCCCCAATCAGGCGGCCTTCCCTACTACCACGCTCCGCCCCGGCGAAGAGTTCACTTCCACCACCGTTTACAAGTTCTCCAAGGGTAAATAATGGCCGAAACGTGTCCCATCTGCGGCGGCACCGGCTGGAAAATCATCGAGCGTGACGGAATTTCGGCCGCTGAACGCTGCTCCTGCTTCTTTAAGACCATGACCACCGGCACCTGGGCCAAGGCCGGTGTCCCTGAAAACTACCAGCGCGCCTCCTTCGAGAACTTCCGCCTCCCCGAAAAGAGCCGCAACCCCATTGCCCACGAGGCCATGGCCCACGCCTACCTCGCCGTCATGGGCTATGCCCGCGAATTCCCCGCCGTCGATAAACCCGGCCTCCTCCTCATCGGCGACCCCGGCACCGGCAAGACCCACCTCGCCGTCGCCGCCCTCCACGCCATCATCGAACGCGGCCACCACGGCGTTTTCTGGGGCTACCAGCACCTGCTCGATTCCATCCGCGCCGGCTATGACCCCGCCAGCGGCGCCTCCGACCGCGAAGCCTACGAAGAGGCCCTCGAAGCCGAAGTGCTCCTGCTCGACGACCTCGGCGCGCACCGCGTCACTGAATGGGTCGAAGATACCGTCACCAGCCTCATCACCTACCGCTGCAACCACCGCAAACCCCTCATCGCCACCACCAATCTCCCTGATTCCGACATGGGCGCCGATGCCGCCGGCAAAGCCGCCACCACCCTCACCGACCGTATCGGCATGCGCGCCCGTTCCCGCCTGTTCGAAATGTGCCGCATCGTCAAGATGCCCCGCGTCGGCGACTATCGCATCCAGTCCGCTTCCCGCTGAACCCCCTCTGATATATAGTGAACGTAGTTTCACGCCCCCAGGGGGCAATCAAGGAGTGCAAGAAGTACCATCATGGACCGCCGCCATTTTCTCATGAGTTCCGCCGCTGCCGCGCCTCTGGCCGCCAGCGCGCTGGCCAGCCCCAACGATACCGTCCGCGTCGCCGTCATTGGCTGTCGCGGTCAGGGTAACTCGCACATTCGCCAATATCTCGGCATGAAGAACGTCGAAATCGCCGCCCTTTGCGATGTCGACGACTCGATTCTCAATCAACGGCTCGCCTTCATTGAAAAGGAATCCGGCAAAAAACCCGCCGCCTTCAAGGATCTCCGCCTCCTGCTCGAAGACAAGTCCATCGACGCCATCTCCATCGCCACCCCCAACCACCAGCACACACTCCAGACCATCTGGGGTCTCCAGGCCGGCAAGCACGTTTATTGCGAGAAGCCCTGCTCTCACAACATCTTCGAGTCCCGCCAGATCGTCGCGGCCACCCGCAAGTACAATAAACTGGTCCAGCACGGCACCAACTCCCGCTCGACCGTGGCCCTCAAGGAAGCGATGCAGAAACTCGCCGACGGCTACCTCGGCGAAGTGTACATGGCCCGCGGCCTCTGCTTCAAATGGCGCGACACGATCGGCCGGACCCCTGTCGAAGCGGTCCCCGCCGGCGTCGATTACGATCTCTGGCTCGGACCCGCCCCCAAGCGGGAATACACCAAAAACCGCTTCCACTACAACTGGCACTGGTTCTGGGATTACGGCAATGGCGACTTCGGCAACCAGGGCATCCACGAAGTCGATATCGCCCGCTGGGGCCTCGGCGCCACTCTGCCCACCAAAGTCAGCGCCATGGGCGGCCACTTCATGTTCGACGACGACCAGGAAACCCCCAACGTCCTCACCTGCACCTACGAATTCAACGTCAACGGCAAGAAGAAGTTCATGGTCTTCGACGTGCGCCACTGGATCACCAACAACGAAGCCACCATCGGTTCGCCCCAGACCAATACCGTCGGCAATATCTTCTATGGCTCCAAGGGCGTGATGTCCATTGACGGCTACGCCCAGTACGAGACGTTCCTCAGCCGCAAATTCACCCCCGGTGACAAGCGCAAGGAAGGCGGCTCCAACTGGCAGAACTTCATCGACGCCCTCCGCTCCGGCAAACGTGAAGACCTCAACGCTGAAATCCAGGAAGGCGCCTACAGCTCAACCCTGATGCACCTCGCCAATATCAGCTACCGCCTCGGCCGGACCCTCGACGTCGACCCCGTCACCGGCGACGTCAAAAACGACAAAGAAGCCATGAAAATGTTCACCAGAAACTACCGCAAAGGCTTCGAAGTCCCCCTCAAAGTTTGACCCCACACCCGCATCCGAAGGGAGGCGCACCCCAGCGCCTCCCCTTTATCCATTCCCACCCCTCTTCCCGAGCCACCGGAATTCCACTGACCCGCGCCCTCCTGTATTTTTTTCCTTGACTCTTTCTTCTCCCTGCTTTACCGTTGTTGAGGTATTCCCCGAGATGCGCGGTAAAGCGGGGGCTTGCTGGCGCGTCTCATTTTCCCAATTCAATTGACAGCCGTGCGCGCCTGCTCCCGCGCGTGCACGCGCTCGCAGACCAGCTCAATGGAGAACTCTCAGGAATGGCAACCAAAAAGCAAACAACCAAAGCTCCTTCCGCTCAAAAAGGGAAGAACAGCGCCGTGATGCCCAAGCGCATTTTCGCCCAGGTTTCGCCCCTGTCCCAAGGCGGAGTCTCGATGTTCGACGTGGGCAGCCGCATCGATTCCACCAACTTCCAGAACTTCTTTTCCGAAACCCCGCTGCTGATGCGCACGGCGTCTCTGCTCGCCGAGGCCGGTTTTGAAGTCCTGCAGATCACCGGCTCGACCATCAACATCGCGGGCAGCCAGAAGACCTACGAAGAGGCCTTCAGCACCAAACTCACCCTCGAACAGCGCGTCGTCCTCAAACCCGCCGTCGGCGAGGATCTCGCCGAATTCGTGGAATGTCCGTCCACCGACCAGCCTGGGCTCATCACCGTTCAGGGCTCCAGGTTCGAAGGCCTCGTCGAGGGCGTCGCCATCGAAGAACCCCGCTACTACATGGCTCCCTCCTCCTTCGCGCCGCCCAAAGCCTACTGGCACCTCGACGTGCCCGCCGGTGTCTCGCTCGGCTGCAATGCCGACAAGGCCCACCGCTCGGCCATTACCGGCAAGGGCATCAAGGTCGTCATGACCGACTCAGGCTGGTACAAGCACCCCTTCTTCGTCTCGCGCGGCTATCGCGCCTCGCCCGTCGTGCTCGGACCCGGCGCTGCCAACCCGCTCAAGGACGAATCCGGCCACGGCACCGGCGAATCCGCCAATGTCTTCGCCGTCGCCCCCGACGTGGACTTCACCATGGTGAAGATGAACTTCGCCAACACCAAGGGCTCCTTCGATGCCGCTGTCGGCTTGAACCCGCACATCATCTCGTGTTCGTGGGGTTCCAGCGTCCCAGGCTCCACTCTGTCGGCCGCGAACGCCGCCCTCGCCACCTCCATCGCCGCCGCCGTCGCCTCCGGCATCATTGTCGTCGTCTCGGCGGGCAACGGGCACTGGGGCTTCCCTGGCATGCACCCCGACGTCATCAGCGCCGGCGGCGTCTTCATGAATCCGGACGAGAGCCTGCGTGCCTCGGACTACTCCTCCGGCTTCATCTCGAACGTGTATCCAGGCCGCAAATGCCCCGACCTCTCCGGCCTTGTCGGCATGCGCCCCAGCGCCATGTACATCATGCTCCCCGTCGAAGCCAATGATGACATCGACAAGGGCAACGCCGGCGGCACCCACCCGAATGGCGACGAAACCGCCAACAACGACGGCTGGGCCGCCTTCTCGGGCACTTCCGCCGCCGCCCCCCAACTCGCCGGCGCCGCCGCCCTCATCAAGCAGGCCTGTCCGAAACTCACACCCGCGCAGGTGCGCAGCATCCTCATGTCCACCGCGCGCGACGTTACCGTCGGCAAGTGCCACCCCGCGCACAACCACTCCGCCGGGCCCGGCTACGACCTCGCCACCGGCGCAGGCCTCGTCGACGCCCACAAGGCCACCCTCACGGCCAAGGTCCGCTGCCTCGGCCCCGTCCTGCCCATCACCACCGTGCAACCCATCACCACCGGGCCGATTCAGCCCATCACCGGGCCGATAACCCCCGTCCAACCGGTCGGGCCCGCTCCCATCCAGCCCATTCGGCCCATCACCCCCATCCAACCCATTCAACCTGGGCCGATCGTCGGCCCCACCATCCTGCCCCCACCCCTCCAGCAGGCCTCCGAACAGGCCGCAACCGAAACAGGCCCCGGATTGTCCGAGGAGGACATCCGCGCTCTCGAAGAAATGATCGTCAACTCCGAGATCGACCAGATCTAGCGGACCAGACGTTCACCACCGAAACCAGACAGCCGGGGACGCGCCCGCCCGGACGCGTCCCCGTATCCACCCTGCCAATGAAGATACTTCTGCTTTCCCTGCCCTTCGGCGCCCTCGGGCGTCAGGCTCTTGGCTTGAGCCTGCTCAAACCCTTGCTCCGCGCTCACGGCCACCAGTGCGACGTCCGCTACCTGACGTTCCCCTTCGCCGAACTCGCGGGCCACGACCACTACCGCTGGCTCCACGACGAAGCCCCCTACACCGCCTTCGCCGGCGACTGGGCCTTCACCGAAGCCCTCTATGGACCGCGCCCGGCCGAAGACGCCCGCTACTTCGACGAAGTCCTCACCCGCACTTGGCGGCTCAACGAAGCCTCGCTCCAGCGCGTTCGCACCGTGCGCGCCGCCGCGGGCCCGTTTCTCCAGTGGTGTCTCGAAGCCATCGACTTCTCGCGCTACGACGCCATCGGCTTCACCTCCACCTTCGAGCAGAACATCGCTTCCCTCGCCCTCGCGAAACTGCTCAAACGCCGCCACCCCCACCTCGCCATCCTCTTCGGAGGCGCCAATTGGGAAGGCGAGATGGGTCTCGAACTCCACCGCCAGTTCGACTTCGTCGACTTCGTCTGCGGCGGCGAAGCCGAGCGCAGCCTCCCCGCCCTCCTCGATCGTCTCGCCGCACGCCGCCCCGTCCACGACGTGCCCGGCCTCGTCTTCCGCCACCAGGGCGAATCCTGGTGGACCGGCAATCCCGATCGCCTCGAACAACTCGACGATCTGCCCCTGCCGGATTACTCCGACTACTTCCGCGACCTGAACGACTCCACCCTCGCCGCCGAAGTCACCCCCGCGCTGCTCTTTGAAACCTCGCGCGGCTGCTGGTGGGGCGCCAAGAGCCATTGCACCTTCTGCGGCCTCAACGGCGCCGGCATGGCCTTTCGCTCGAAGTCCGCCCCGCGCGCCCTCGACGAACTTCTCACGCTCAGCACCCACTGGAACACCTCCATGGTGGCTGCTGTCGACAACATCCTCGACATGAGCTATTTCCGCGACTTCCTCCCCACCCTCGCCGCCCGGCAACCCGGCCTCGAAATCTTCTACGAGGTCAAGGCCAACCTCTCCCGCAGGCAGTTGCGCCTGCTCCGCGAAGCCGGCGTCAACCGCATCCAGCCCGGCATCGAGTCCATGAGCGACCACGTCCTCCAACTCATGCGCAAAGGCACCACCGGCCTTCAAAACATCCAGTTGCTCAAATGGTGCCGCGATTACGGAATTCACGCCGACTGGAATCTGCTCCACGGATTTCCCGGAGAAACCCCCGAAGATTACCGCAAACTCCTCCCCGTCCTCCGCGCCATCCGCCACCTCGCTCCGCCCGTCGCCTGCGGTCCCCTCCGCCTCGACCGCTTCAGCCCCTATCACTCCAACCCCTCCCAATACGGCCTCCGCAACATCCGCCCCATGGAAACCTACCGCCACCTGTATCCGTTCACCAACGATGTTCTGTTGCGCATCGCCTACTATTTCGACTTCGACTACGCGCCCGGCGAAGATCCCGAACCGCATTCCCGCGAAGTGCGCGACTATTGCGCCCAATGGAAAGCCGCGCCCGACCCCGGCACCCTCACCGCCGTCCGCCGCCCCGATGGCTCCCTCGGCCTCCTCGACACCCGCTCCAGCCGGGCCCGCGAGGGCTGGATCTTCCATGGACTCGAGCAGCAGGCCTACGAGTTCTGCGACACCGCCCACACCCCCGCTGCCATCGCCCGCCACCTCCGCGTCCCCGAGGAGAATGTCCTTGCCTTCCTGGATTCGGCTACCGCCAACGGTCTCATGGTCACCGACGGAACCCGCTACCTCTCCCTCGCGCAAGCCACCAGGCCCCTGCGCCGCGAATGGGAACAGGCCGCTGCCGGGCATCGGGACCCCACCCCCTTCCCCATCCACCCGGTTTCTGCTAATCCAGTGGGGAACGCCTATGCCCATCCCTGATTCAGAAACCATCCAGGCCCTGGTCGTGCTCGCCCCCGCCGGCAGACCGTCCGGTCCGCCCACCGCCGCCAACCTCAGCGAATGGCAACCGCCCGCCGGCGCCGCCGATGCCGCCACCGCCTTCCTGCGCCAGTTGGGCTTCACGGTGGAACCTACCGGTGACAATGTCCTGCGCATCAGCGCCCGCGCCGGACTCTTCCAGAACGTCTTCCAGACTGTTTTGCAGAAGACGAAACGCGGCGGCGTCGTCTGCAACGACGACTCCCCCGACCTGCCCCTCGCCGCTTTGCCCGCCTCCCTTCGCACCCTCGTCGAGGCCGTGGGCTTTGAACAACCGCCCGATTTCGGTCCCGGCTCCTTCTCATGAACAAGGGCTTTCACCACCTCCCTGCCCTCCCCGGCCCGGACCTCGCCGCCCGCCTCGCCGCCGAAGCTGTCGCCCATCTTCGCCTCGCCACGCCCGTCGACGTGGCACGCTCCGACTCCCACGAAGGTCGCGGCGGTAACCCCCGACGCCAACTGCTCAGCGCCCCCGGCGGTCCTGTCCAGCAGGAGTGGTATCACTCCGCAGCCCTCCGCTCCGCCCTCGAAATCCTCGCCGGAGCGCCCCTGCGCCCCACCGGCGGCGGCGGCACCTTCAGCTACTATGTCCGCCCCGGCGACCACATCACCATCCACCGCGACATCCTCACCTGCGACTTCACCCTCATCACCTGCCTCCTCCATTCGGCCAGCGAAGGCCACGGCGGCCATCTCGTCTTCTGGCCTTCCCGCCGCGACGAACCCCTCGCCTCCCTCCGCGCCCATCCCGGCCCCGGCGCCGAACTCCTCCAACTCAAAACCGGCGAATCCGCCGCCCTCTTCGGCGGCCTCATCCCCCACGCCGTCCTCCCCGTCCAAGCCCGCCAACGAAGAATCGTCTCCCTCCTCTGCTTTGAATCGCTACTCGTGTAGCCGCTCCTCCGCTCCCTGCAACGCCTCCCCAGGGAAATGTCGGCATTCCCGTCCCCCGATTGACAGCGACCCACACCAATTGGAATGATGGCCACACTGATGCGAACACGCGTACCTTGCGTCATGACCTCGAGCACTCCTTCGGCTTCTCGCCGCGGTCTGGAGGATTCAGGCGTTTCACGATCTGATTGAGAATACATGCATGCCGCAATCGCATCATTGTTCCTCTCTGCGCTTTTGGTGACATGTGCCAATATCTCGGCGCAGGAAGTAGCGCATGTCAAGAGCGTCTGTGAGATTGTAGAAAATCGCTCGCAATTGGCTGGACAAATCGTAGCCGTTCGCGGTCTGCTCCTGTCTGATTCGACCGATAGCCCGCATCCCCAATTTGACCAGCTCACTTCAGAGGGCTGTCTCGCACCCGATGGAGCCGAAGTCCGAGTCAAGCTCGTTGTTCCTGATGTTCACTTCTTGGCTAATCCGCCAGCAGGCTTCAAGCTGGACCTGTCATCCTTGCGACAGTCCGAGAGGAGACTGTCGGAGCTGATCAAGTCCAAGCCCGGCACGCGAAAGGTGATCGCTACGGTGGAAGGTTTACTGGATGTGCCAGCGCCCTCACCCGGCCGGGACAGGCTGAGCCGAAGGCCTGCGCCAAAGAGATTCCCGGCCTACATAACGGTGCAGGCTATCAGATCACTGGGGGAGGTCCCTGCCGCGGTAGACGCTCCCTGAGGGTTCGGTGACGGCTAGCTCGCAATTCGCGACACCGCCAGGAAACGATTTGCGCAACTGCCAGGAGTACCGAAATGACAAAAACCGAAAGCTGCGACAGCGTCTGGGACGCCATTGCCGATCCCCCCGGACAGGCGGCCAATCTCCGCGTGCGGGCCGAACTGATGCGGCAAATCAGGGCTTTCGTGAAGAAGCAGGGCTGGACCCAGGTCGAAGCCGCCCACCACAGCGGCGTCACCCATCCGCGCATCAACGGCCTGCTCCGAGGCCGTGTCTCCCGCTTCTCGCTCGACGCCCTCGTCAACATCGCAACCGCCCTCGGCTGCCGCGTCCGCGTCGGCCTCGAAGCCGCCTGAAACCCGCCGCGCAATTCTCACAATCTGCGGGCCGTTGTTCTGGCGAGCTCGCTATCCCCCAGCAGGCGCGTGACCACCGATTTCAACCCCGATACTCCCCGTTGCCTGGTTCGCGACAAACGTGAGTGAGTGTGCTCTCCCGGAAATGCCACAATGCGTAGTAGTGCGACCGAGAGCACTGAGCCGACCCCATGACACACCTGAAGCGAATGTCAACCCGCCGTGTTGCGCTGCTGTCGGTGGGCCTGATGCTGGCTGGAAGCGGTGCCTCCGAAGCCCAGCCGAGGTTACCGTCAGATCTAACGGAAATACTGGTCAGCAGTCCCGATAGGCCCGGAATTACTGCTGAGAGCATGGGGCTGTTTAGCTGTGGGCAAAGCTCCGCTGCCCGCGCTGTCGCCATGTCCCTGGCGAGGCTCGGCGACTCGGCTGTGCCCGCCATTGAAAGGGAGCTTGATTCCAGCCAGAGCCTCCCCCATGAATTCCGCGACCGCTCCATCTGGCTACAACTGGCCTACGCGCGGATTCGAGGCCGGGCCGCATACCCACGACTGCGACGTCTGGAGGGTGATCCCAGCCTGGGGCCTGATCGGCACAACTTGGACAGCCCGATCGCTCTCGCCCTAAATCTGACTTCCTATGTCTCCGATTCACGGCCGTTGGCGAAGATCATTCGCTGCAACCGGGGGCCGGAACCGCGCGACCCCCTGGACCGGCTAATCCTTGCATGGCAGAAAGGCGACCGTCCTTGGCTTGAATCGAGTCTCGGACCGATCGGGAAAACTGCTTTGTACGCTCTGCTGGCAGGTAACACCTGGGAGAGCATGCGCGCAGAACTCTGGCACGGCACTCCTGCCGACGGAGTAGCGATCGGATACCGCTTCGAAACTCCAGGCGAATGGTCTGAACCGGAGGAAACTCTCGAAGAGGGTGGAAGTTCCGGGGGCAACGCCACGGTCAATTTGGAGACACCATTTGAGCTTGAAACGCTGTTCACTGACCGTTCCGGTGCTGAGTGTGGGCGAAAGCGCATAAGGTTTCTCAGAACAGGAGGAGGCACGAGTCCCGACCGGTATGCTGTAGATGCCGCAGATCTACGGGAACTCTTAGTCCTGATCGCCTCCTGTGCTGCGGAAGCCGGTCCAATGCCATGACCCCGGCCGCAGAGTCTGGTCCCTGTACACGACCCCTTCCCCAGAAGGTGCCCGTGTGATCGCAATGGCAACACCCGTGAGAAAGAGGTGCAGTGGTGGTAGATCCGTTGACGCCTTTGGATGAACTGGCAATGGCATCGAACGATGTCTTAAGGGGCCGGACTTTCTATTTCTCTCACTTCGACATCGCGAAGTTCTTCAATTCAGAGCGATGCAGCATGTGCGGCCAAATGATTGGACATCCAGATACCCCAGAAGTGCTCACCTGCGGGTACGTTACCCCGATGTCGGTTGAATACGTTGGCTTGCCAACGAGCTACTTCTGGTCGTGGGTGTGTACCTCCTGCTTTGAGCAGTACGGGAAAGCGATGAATTGGTCCAAAACCGAGGGTATCCCCCCAGACTTGCCGCGTGAGGAAGTGCGGGCTTTCCGGCGGGCCTGGAACGAGCGCGCTCGGCAGCAGCGCAAACGCGACAGCAATTGGCACGAACAATACCCCTTTGCCCAGACCGGTTGGTCTGTTCAGGATGCTGTGGGCATCGCGCGGCTGCACGGTTTCGAAATTAGCGATGAACTGGGCCGGCAGTTGCTTGAAGAGCATGAGGGGGCGATTCTTTCTGCCATGGATGGCGCTGCGGTTCGGGCAATCCTGGGGCTGCTCCGCAGAGAGTACGCTGTCGAGATTGAGGCCCGAATAGAGGCCGAAGCGGACGGGAAGGGCGCAGTTTGAAACCTTCGGAATGCGCAGATCCCGCAACGGCAGAATTTGGAATTTGTGGAATTTGGGGACTGTACACTCACTCACTAAATCTCATTCAAGTCGCTGAGCCCGCAGGCTGGTGCTCAATTTCCAACCCGCTGTTGCGAGGTCGCTATCTCCTTGAAAACATACAATCCGTCCGGTGCGTAACCACATTCACCCCCGATGCTTCTCTTTGCCCAGAGGCACTGAAGTTCGCGATAAAGTGCTTGAGTGTGAACCTGTCGGAATGAACGGAATTTCGACGAAGAATCAATAACTTACAGACCGAGCAATGTTCGTAAGTTGTTGATTCTATGTGCGGCAAAATCTATGTCCGACAGGCTCGTGTGCTGTCCCCAAAATGCAAAAACCAGCAACCGGCAGCGCATTCAGCGGAATTGCAGACACTCCGCCCGTTTGCCGTCTATAGTGGAGCACATGGATTCCGGGGTCTTGGTCACATCGGACCAGGATGGGAGCCGCTTGAGGATCATCCGGTTGTGCAAGGGGAACAGGGGATCCGACAGGACCGCCTCTGACGACGTAAAGGTCGCACAAACTATGCAGCGCTCGCGGCAGCCGATTGATGCCGCAAAAGACTCCGTAAAGGCGGCCAGTTCCGCCGCACTTCGCTTGCTTTCACTGTGGAAGTAGAACGCCGCTGACCTGCCCACGCCCCTCTCCTGAGTCCACCAATAAAGCAGGCGGAATTCACTGCCGGCAAGCAGGATCCGCTCCTGTTCTCGCAGTGATTCTTCGACCACTTCTCCCAACTCTCCGTTCCACTGCCATGCCACCCGCGTCGCTGAACCGATCCGCCAACCCATAACGAATGATTCCTGCTTCTTCGTCCGCGCGCTCACCGCCCGTTCGTATCGCTCTCTCCGCCAGTCCTTTATTTCATCCCGGCCCGCGAAGATTCCGACCACTGTCGTGTATTCAAGATTCTCCGTTAACGAAGTGTCGGACGGAGCGGCATAAACCGCCAGCGCGGCACAGGATGGATGCCCAGTCGCCAACGTCTGGCGCAGCCAGAGCAGCGACGACTGCAGACTGGACGGTCGCAGAAGCACGACCATCCGGCAGACGCTGCCGGCCTGAGAGATTCCGCCTCGGCGGATCTCCACAGCCTCGTCCCTGAGCGGCGCTGGAGCATCCGGTCCGCCACAGGCAATCAG
>DNFG01000494.1:0-500 GCA_003487005.1 Bryobacterales bacterium | reverse complement strand
AGGTCCGGCCGTCCGATAGTCCAGGCACCGCGACGATCCTCCTGTCCTCATTCGCGCGTCCGCTGCGGGCTCTAGCCATTCTTACGATCAATCTATCACCGCCTGGCGGCCTTCTCAGCTCTCGCACCGTTCCTCATGCCCCGCCACAAGTGCGATTTTGACCGATCCTCTCGTGTCACGCAGGAGTTCCCGAAATGCCAAAATGCGGGGGAGAGGACCGGACACACAATCGCCGCACTCCCCCCTCCTGGGAGCGGAACTGACTGTCGGGTGATCCAGCCGCATGCTGATGAGCGCCTTGGCCCGGCGGATATGGCTGCGCCAGTCCCCGTAATCCCCGAAATTGGCATATCGCCCCCGCCCCGCCCCGGCGAAGCTCATCCCGCCAGACTTTTCAGGCGTGGATGCTATACTCCAGGAAAAGGCTGGGGCTCCACGCGGACCCTCCAGCTCCGCGACGGGGATCACTCAGAGAGGCTGACGGGTGGGGGAACACCCCC